>JBKPJW010000564.1:0-6022 GCA_046730875.1 Actinomycetota bacterium
CTGAGCGTCGTAGTCGATGGACACGGGTCTCTCCTCATAATTCGCCGTGGACTGTTTTGTACGAACCACAGAGAAACCGCGAACCAGGCGGAGTTATTCCCGTCAGCCGGAATGCAGGCCGTTGGCAAGGTGGGTCGGCCCGGGGGATGCTCGCTGCCACATCGGCAGCGACCAGACGGTCTAAGGCTGAGGCGCCGCGAGGCAGCCGGGGCATTCTCGGGCGCCCGCACGCCCGCACCATCAGCCGCCCCGCCCAGATCTCACCCGCATCATGGCTAGGGGTACGGGAGCAAGCCGGTGGCGGCCGCAGTGGCACCTGCCCGCGTCCGGCTCTCAGCGCCGGACGTGTTGCTGCGGGAGTTCGTCGCCGTTTTCCCGGTCAGTGTCGGTGCTGGTCCCATCATTGCCCAAGCCTGCCCGGGACCCTGAGTCAAAGTCCGGGTCCACCACCGGCGAGAGCGCGTCGGCGAGTAGATCGGGAGTACTCTCGGGGCGGCCGGAGTCGGGGCCTTCGTCTGTCGGGCTATCGCTCATGTGGTTCACGGTAGGCCTGTCAGGGCGGCGTGTCGAGTGTCGAAAGGGGGCGGCCGGGCGAGCGGAGCTGCGCCTCGGGGCGTCGCCGGCGGCTCGAGACCCTTGGCACAGAAGTGCGTCGAGAGGGCTACGGGCGTTGGGGCGGTGATACCGGATTGCGGCGCCGGCATCCGACTCGGCGGGGAAAACAAGACGGGAACAGCACCCCTGGCAATGACCGTGCCTCCTTCCTATCGCTGGCTCGGCATGGCTTCCTTGCGACGCTTCACGCGGGCTCCGGGAACACCGATCAGCGTGGCGGACACCCCATCTTCTGCTTGCAGGTCAAGGTGGACCAATCGGCGTCGGCGATGTTTGGCGAGGACGGCGAAACTGGCGTTCGCCAGTCGTAAGACCTGCCCCTCAACAACTTCGCGGAGTCTGGTCTCGACGAAGGGTTGCGCGATTACCGGTTTAGTCATGGTCCTAAGCCTCCTCACATAGGCGTCCAACAATGTGCCGGACACGATTTAATCAGCACACTGAGTATCGTGCAAGATCCGAGTTAGCCGTTGCTGGGGGTGTCATTGCAGTGGCTCTAGCGATCAGGGGAGTCGTCCTTAACCGTGATGATCGCCTCGCTGCTTTCCGAATTCCGTGTAGATGCCCGGACCCCGCGCCGGGTGCCGCCGGGACTGTCAGCAGTGGAGTCACCTCACTCGGGCAGTTCCATCTGGACGCCGCAATCGCATTTGAGAACTCGGGGAGAGCCCTTTCCGTCAGTTGTCCGCGGTGCAGGTAGTGGCCGCCGAGCCACAGTGTCACCGGTGTTCGAGCCGGGTCAGAACCAGGGAGAGCTCCGCAAGCCAGGCGGGATGTCCACTTACGTGCCGGCATCACAGCATGCCGCCACCAAGGGTTGGACACCATCCGCCGTTAAGCTCGCCTGTAACTCGCAGGGCATCCTGGCTGATCCGGTGCATGACCCTATGCAAGGGTGAATCGCCCGTGATGGTTTGGCCTCCCGGTTTCCCGGGTGATCTAAGCGGTTGTGCCGGTATCGCCGTGTGCTGAACCGACGGGTTTGGATTCCGGTGACCCCCGCTGGCGAAGGTAAATCGACAGGACAACCATTGACCCGACGGCCAGGAACTCTGACTGCCAGTTTTGCAGCGTTCTGTTCCAGAATTCCGCGGATAGCACGTATTCACCCCATTCCACGGGCTGCTGGAAGTTCTCGAGCTGTTCTTCGTTGTAGGCGCTGTTGCCTGAAATGGATTGGACCAGCCATGACAGGATGAAGATCAGCCCCATGGTGGCGGCCAGCGAGTTGGAAAAGACGGTCAGCTTCCATCCGCGTGTCTTGGCCCAGGCGGGGGATGCGGCATTGCTGTGTTCACCGACTAGCTGTTCATGATCTGACTCGAGGCCCGTCTTATTTAGCTCCTTGGATTCCGGGGATCCCTTTTGGACCAGCCAGATCGTTGCCGTGATGTACAGCAGGAACTGAAGGTATTCGGACTGCCAGTTCTCTGAGACGTCCACCGCGAAACTGGACGATGCCAGGTATTGGCCCAGGCTGATCTCTTCCAGGCCGGCAGAGAGCTGCTCCTCGTTGAAAAGTGCATGACCGGTCAGGCCCTGCCCGATCAGGGCGAGCAGGAAGATCAGACCGAAGAAGAGGCTTAGGCCGTTGTTTTTCAGGGCGGCTTTCATGGTTCGGCCTCCTAGCCCCGAACCAGACCGACAACAGCCATGTAGGCCAGACCGCCGAAAATCAGGACCAGGTACAGCACGAAACTCCAGCGCATTTCACCCTCCTACCTCACAGTCGTATGGAAGATCGCCCCGGGCACTGCACCCGGCGCCGGTCACCTGCCATCCAGAACTGGTTACCGTCAGGAACATCGTGTCGTCGTCGAAGACCACGAGCGCGTTCCGGCCATACCTCTCGGTCCGCAGTGCCGCACCGCCGGACGGCATGCCCAATGAGGCCAGATGTTCTTCGCAGGTGCTCTTTCCCTGGGCTTGTTCCCGGGTGTGCGGAGTGAGCATGGAGCACGCGGCGGATAACTCCCCGGCTGCGATGGCCTGTCGAAAATCTTGCGCGGCGGCCGTCGCGCCTGCGCTATCAGGAGCGCAACCTGACACGGCGAGCATGACCGCCAACGGCCCCGCTCGTGCCAGCCCGCGTAACCTGCGAGGGCGGCGGCCGCTCCTGCCGCCCGCAGCAGCCGTAACGGGGTTCATGCGTCCTCCAAACCAGGCGGTCGTTCCCTTACCCGTCTACGGCTAAAGTACCCACAAAAGTGCCAACCATTCCTGCCTTTGAGCCGAGCGGTGATCGCCCCACCTCATTAGGTCCGGGGGCGCCAGGTGGCGGTGGAGGATCTGATCTTTAGCTGGGGCTCGATGAGGGCCAGTTGGTTTTGTATGTCGGCGTTTCCATCGGCCAGGCGGTTCATCAGCAATTCGGTGCCCTTGGCGCCGATCTGCTGGGGGAATCCTGCAACGGACGTGAGCGGTGGGATTTGGCTGGCTGCAATGCGCGTGTCATCGAAGGAGGCGACGGCGATGTCGCGGCCGGGTTCCAGTCCGCGGCGGCGCAGTTCGTCGTAGATTCCTTGCGCGACGGCGTCGTTGTAGGCGATGAGCGCGTCCGGCAGGCGGCCTTGGTCGAGGAGCCGGCCCACAGCCGCGGTGCCTCCTTCGGGGGTTATGGCGCTTCGGAGCTCGTCCGTGCTCCACACCTCACATCCGTGGGGCTCGAGCGACGTGCGGAGGCCCTCCTCCCGTTCCGCGAGGGAAGACGCGGCGCGGCCACCGAGGAAAGCCACCCTCTTGCAGCCCAGAGCGGCAAGGTGGTTCCCCAACATCGCGGCACCCTTGACGTTTTCACTGCCCACATAGTCGAAACTAGGAAAATGGCGGGCCAGCAGAACGACCGGGACGTTGGCGGCGTTGACCTGCTTGGCGAGCTTTTCCGGATCGGTGTCGGGGGCCGGGAGCAGCAGGAGCCCGTCGACCTGGCGCTCGATCATGGAGGCGATGATCTCGTGCTGTCGCTCGGCGTTGTCCCGGCTGTAGCCGATAAAGATGGTGTAGCCGGCGTCGTGGGTGATTTGGTCGACGGCCATAGCCAGCTCAGCAAAGTAAGGGTTGATGATCTCGGTGACGATGAGCCCGATGGTCATTGACCGGCTTTGTCGCAGGTTGGCAGCTTGCCGGTTGTAGACATACCCAAGCGTATTCATGGCTTCGCGCACCTTGACGGCAGTGGACTCCGGGATCCGGGAGTCGCCGCGTACCACGAGCGAAGCGGTTGAACGTGAGACGCCGGCAGCCTTGCTCACGTCTTCGAGGGTGATGCGCGGGGCCATGCGGGAATCCTGCCGGTGGGTCGATAGGCGGAGAAGCGGCGCTCCCCGCTCCTCGACTTTACCAATCCTCATCCCGGATCCCGGGCAAATCATGCCTCCGGCGCTCTCTGGCGTGCCCGGACGGATGCCTTGTCTGTGGTGAGGAGGGTGTCGGCGACGCGGAGGGCGTTGGCTGCGATGGTCAGCGCGGGGTTGAGGGCCGCCGAGGAGGGGAAGAAGGAACCGTCGACGATCCAAAGGTTGTCCAGGTCGTGCGCGCGACAGTCCGGGGTCAGGACGCTGGAGCGGGCGTCGTGCCCGGCCACGGCCGTGCCGCACTGGTGGGAGTTGGTTTCAATGCCCATCCGCTCCGTGAAAATTACGGGGTAGCCGGCTTTACGTACGGCCCTTTTGACCCGGCGGACCAGCTCCTGGTGGGGCTCTAGGTTGTTCGGTTCCCACCAGACATGAATTTTGCCGTTTACCACGGTGACACCGTTGCTGCGGCGGGGCAGGTCCTCCGTGGTGAGGTAGATGTCGATGCTGCGGTCCGACATCGCTTTCAGCAGGGGAGTCGGTGCCCAGCTGCGGGCCATTTTGAGCATGCTCGCGCGCAGCTTCCCGAGCATCTGCAGGTTCCCCAGCGGGTATTTGTTAGTGGGTCCGGCTTCGTACCAGTCGTTCAGGCCCAGGGTTTTTTGCCACAGGGTCTTGTTGATTTTGAACGGGTTGATGCCGATGAAGAACGTGCTGTTGTGCACCATGTAGTTTCTGCCGACCAGTCCCGAAGAGTTGGCCAGTCCGCGGGGGTGATCCTTCGTTGCCGACCGGAGCAGCAGGGCTGCCGAGTTCACGGCGCCGGCGGCGAGGATGAACTTGTCGGCTTCGATGCGGATGATCTGGTCATTGTGTTCTGCCAGGGCCGCGACGACGGTGCGTCCGTCCGGTCCCGGGATGAGTCGGATCACCTTGGTGTCGGTCATCAAGGTGGCGTTGCCGCTCTCGAGCGCCGGGTTGATGGCGACCTTCTCGGCGTCGGACTTCAGCCCTGCCTCGTTGGGTGCGCCGTCGCTGGTGGCACAGAGGGCACGTTTTTCGGGGGTGTCCGCGTCCAGCCCGTTGGCCATCCGGAAGGGGTGCAGCCCTTGCCTCCGGAGGGCGTCGGCGAGGTCCTGGATGGCAGGTTCATGGTCCAGTGCCGGGAAGGGGTAGGCGCTGGAGTGGAACGGCTCGGTCGGGTCCTCGCCGATCTGTCCGCGGACCTGGAAGAGTTCCTCGGCGCGCGCGTAGTACGGTTCGAGGTCGGCATAGCTGAAGGGCCAGGCCGGGGATATGCCGTCCTGGTGCGTCGTCGCTTCGAAGTCGCTGGCGCGAAAGCGCGGCAGGCAGGCGCCGTAGACCTTGGTGTTTCCTCCCACCCAGTAGTAGACCCCTGGTTTGAAGGGTGCGCCGGTTCGCCCGTTGTACCAGGTGTCGGCGTTTTTGTAGCGACCCTTGACGTAGACCTCGTCCAGGTCGGAGTTCTGCGGCTCTGCCGGCAGACGGTGCCCGCGTTCGATGATGAGGACTCTGGCCCCGCAGTCTTTCAGGGCGTAGGCCATGGTGCCGCCGCCCATACCGGACCCGATGATGGCGATGTCTGTCCGGATCACCGCATCCGGGACCGCAACCTCCGCCGGGGCGCCCGGCAGGGGTGCGTCGTCGATGGTTTCCCAGGCCATGGCGTCACCGGTTCCGCTGGGCTTCGGTGAACTGCTGGATCTGGTCCACGGTGTCCAGGAACCAGTAGTCGCCCCACATGACGGATTCGTCAACGCCCAGGTCCTTGCCTTCGTGGTAGCTGCCGTGCTTGAGCACGCCTTCCCATTCTTCGTCCGGGCTGGCAAGGAAGTCGTCCTCGGTTAGCCGGCGGAGAATGTTGACGGCGTAATCGGCGTAGACCTGGGCCTTGGTGCGGTCCTGGACGAGGCCGGCGAGCTGCCAGAAGCCGCCTGCTGCGGCTGCCGCGGCTGAGGTTTCGTAGGGCCGGACAGGGGCGGGTTCGTCCCAGTCGTTGGGGGGAACGAGGCGGTCGCCGGTCTTTTCGATGTAGAAGTCGGCGGCGGCGATGGCGGTTTCGAGGAAGCGGCGGTCACAGGTGAAGCGGTAAA
>JBKPJW010000565.1:0-15533 GCA_046730875.1 Actinomycetota bacterium
TTCCTGCCCTGCTTCGCGGCCGACCTGCACCCGGACCTCGTCCGGATCCTGCCGGAGAAATTCGCCGAGCTGCTGCCCTACTGGATGGTGCTCCGGCCCGATTCAATGCGCCGGCCGGCAGTTGCGGCCCTCGTGCAGGCCCTGCGGCAGCAGACAGCGGCGCACCGGGACGCTCTGCTGGGCCGGGGAACCCCGTCGATTGCTCCGTAGGCGCCGTTATGGCCCCGCAAAAGGGCCGTTACGGAGCAGTCGGCGATTCAGCCAGTGATTCGGGTTCAACCGGGGGTTCAGCCGGGGGCTCAGCCGGGGTTGAATCTTTCGGGTCATGGCGGACGGCGGCCCCGGCAGCAAACGCCCGCACCTTCCCGTCGTTCCAGATGTGGGCGGGCACGGCGCCGCCGAGCAGGCGGCGTGCCAGGCCGGGGTCGTCGTCGAACGGGCGGTCGCTGCCGGCCATGACCATGTTGCCGTAGCGCCTGCCCTTGAGCATTGCCGGGTCCGCGATGATCACGGTATGCGCAAAGGCGGCCGCGAGGGTGGCGGCGTCTTCGCGGGCGTTCCTGAGGTCCGGGGCGTCGCCGGAGTTCACCACGTAGATGCCGCCGGGTGCCAGGACATGTTTGGCGTGCTCGGCGAATTCGCGGGTGGTGAGCGGCCGCGGGGTCAGCGAGCCGGCGAAGACGTCGCGGATGATCAGGTCCCGGGTCTGCGGGGTCAGGCTTTCCGTAACCTCCCGGGCCTCGCCCACGCGCAGGCGCAGCAGCGGGGCCTTGGGCAGGTCAAACCATCCCCGGACGTAGTCGGCAAGCTTCCCGTCCAGCTCCACCACGACCTGGCGGGCCTCCGGATAGGCGGCATGGAAATAGCGGGCCAGTGAGCATGCTCCGCCGCCGAGGTGCAGAGCGCGCAGCTTGGGCCGTGAGTCACGGGGCCAGCGCGACTCGACAAGGGCGGCCATCCAGCGCATGTACTCGAAGTCCAGGAACAACGGGTCGGCGAGGTCAATGTGCGAGCTCATGACGCCGTTGATGCGCAGCAGCCAGCCGGTGGAGTTGTCCTGGTCCGGAATCAGCTCGCAGTCCCCGGTGTCGATGTAATACACCCCGGCCACGGGCCCGGCCGGGCGGGAACCCTTGGGCACCTCAATCACTCCCGGTTCGGCGCTTCCCGCGCCGCGCCCCCTGCCACGCTTGGCCATCAGATCTTCCCCGCTGTGTGCATGTTTCAACCCTAGTTCACCGGCCGCGCTGACCCCGGCTCCGGGATGAAAGGCTCCTCCGCCTCCGGACGCACGCGGTCCGCGGGACCAAAGCCCCTAGCCATTTCCCGGACCGCAGCGTTCTACTGGGGCACGTACCGCGGGCGAAGGGGAGGGTCCGCCGAGCCGGGAGGAACAATGTCGGCACCCGCAGGGCATCAAGGCGGCATCGTGGCAGTCGGCTACGGCGGGTCCGAGGCCGCCCAACTCGCCGTTCGCTGGGCCGCCGAGTACGCCGCCGCTACCGGGCTGAACCTCCGGGTGGTCCATGCCTGGGTGTGGCCTGTGTTCACCAAGAAACTGGGCCCCGTCAAGGGTGTGGCCGGCAGCGGACTGCGGCACTCCGCGGAAGCCATTCTGGCCGAGGGCGTCGAACTGGCCCGGGCCGCCATCCTGGATGCCGCCGGCTCCGCACGGGGCGCCGCACCGCCGGTCGCCGCACTCCAAGAGACACCCCAGGAGACACTGCAGGAAACGCCCCGAGAAGCACCCCCGGACGCAATCGAGGCAGGGCCGCCCGGCGTCGAACCTGGCCTGTCCGATCACGAGCCGGAACGCGCCGGCCCCACGGTCGACGGGGTCATCAAGGCCGGGCTCCCCGGACCCGTGCTGCGCGAAGCCGCCCGGGACGCAAAACTGCTGGTGCTCGGCAGCCGGGGCCTTGGCGCCGTTCTTGATCAGGTGGCGGGCTCGGTCTGCCTCGACCTGGCCGGTTCGGCAGCATGTTCCGTGATGGTGATCCGGCGTCCTCGCAGCCCCGGCCGTCCCGTGGTGGTGGGAGTCGATGCCTCGCCCCGCAGCCCGGCCACCATCGCAGGGGCCGTCCGACTGGCCGAAGTCCTGGGTTCCCCGCTGCACCTCGTCCACGTGGGCGAGCACGGCAGGCATGCCGGTCCCCACGGTCAGGAACTGCTGGACCGCGCCGTGGACGAGGCGCGCCGGCTGGCGGCCGGAATGGAGATTAAAGGGGTTCTGCGCGAGGGGCATGGCGCTGCCCGCGAGCTGCTCGCCGTCGCAGCCGACTCCGACGTGCTGGTGCTCGGGACCCACAACCCGGCGGCGGGAGCGGGCAACACGGTCGCCGCCGTGCTGCACAAGGCGCACTGCAACGTGCTGGTCATCCGCTAGCCACGGCAAAAGGAACTGATTCGGAACTGCAGAGGTTGCAGAGAAGGAGGCCGCGGTGCGCGCCTGGCAGGTTGGACGTCCGGGGCCGATGTCCAGCAAGCCCCTGGTGGCCGCCGACGTCCCGGATCCCGAGCCAGGACGCGGAGAGGTTCTGCTGAAAGTGCGGGTCTGCGGTGTGTGCCGCACGGACTTGCACCAGGCCGAGGGCGACCTCGAGCCGCGGCATCCCGGGATCATTCCCGGGCACGAAGTGGTGGGCGAGGTGATCCGGAACGGCCCGGGGGCGGCCAGGTTCGGCCCCGGCGAACGGGTCGGTGTGGCATGGCTGGGCAGCACGTGCGGTGCCTGCCGCTTTTGCCTGCGCGGCCAGGAGAACCTCTGCCTGTCCCCCACGTTTACCGGCTGGGACCGCGACGGCGGGTACGCCGAACTCATCACGGTGGCCGAGAATTTCGCCTACCGGCTCCCGGACACCTTCAGCGACGAGGAGGCCGCGCCGCTTTTGTGCGCAGGCATCATCGGCTACCGGGCGCTGAGCCGGGCGGAGCTGCCGATCGGCGGCCGGCTGGGCATCTATGGCTTTGGTGGTTCGGCGCATCTGGCCGCCCAGATAGCCCTTTACCGGGGGGCCCGCGTCTACGTCATGACCCGGTCCGCGGAGGCGAGGACGCTGGCCCTGGATCTGGGCGCGACCTTTGCCGGAGGCGCCGAGGAGCAGCCGCCGGATCCCCTGGATGCCGCAATTCTTTTTGCCCCTGCGGGCGCTCTGGTGCCGGTTGCGCTCCGCGCCCTGGACCGCGGCGGGACACTCGCCGTTGCGGGCATCCATGTGAGCGACATCCCGCCCCTGGACTACACTGACGAGCTCTTCCAGGAGCGTCAGTTGCGCAGCGTCACGGCCAACACCAGGGCCGACGGCGAGGAGTTCTTCCGGATCGCCGCCGAAATTCCGCTCCGCCCCACCACCGTGGCTTACCCGTTCGCATCGGCGGACCAGGCCCTGCTGGACCTGGCGGAGGACCGGATCACCGGGGCTGCCGTGCTGCACATGGAGCCGGCTGCGAACCCTCCGCAGTAGTCAGTCAGCGGCGCGCAGGCCGAACTCGCTCTGCAGCCGCACACGCGCGCCACGCTCCACCAGTGTGGGTATGAATGTCCTGATCCGGCCGGCGTTCAGGGCGTCGAACTCCTCCCCAACAATCCCGGCGATGTGTATCCGCGGAACGTGCGGAAAACGGACCGCCAGACGTTCCACAACCTGATCAATGCTGGGTTCGTTCTCCGCGGCATTCATTGCTTCAGTGTGGGGCGGGCCCCTCACGACGTCAATGAATCCTCACCGGCAGGCGGCGGCAGCAACTGGCCGAGGCCTCGGAGGTAGGTGCCAAAGCCGTGCGGTGCCCGGGCGTGGGTCCGGCCGGAGGTCATCACCCGGGTGCTGTCCGTGGCCGTCACTGTAAACGCACGGCGTCGCAGGCTCTGGACGAGGGTCCGGTCCTCTTCGGAGGTGATCCGGGCAAATCCTCCGGCGGCCAGATAGGCGGAAGCCCGGACTCCGAAATTCGCGCCGTAGATGTGGGGATGGTTCTCGTGGAAGGGATGGCGTTCGCGCCAGCGCCGGAGCAGTTCAGGGTCCATCCCGGCGGGGTCCGGTTCCACAGACCCCAGCACGGCGTCCGCCCCCGCCTCGGCGAACTCAAGCTGGCGCACCAGCCAGTTCTCCGGCACCCGGGAATCGGCGTCGGTATTGGCCAGCCAGGTCCGGCCGGCCCGGGGCGGCGAAGTCCAGCGCCGGCCGGGCGGCCGCTGCCGGGGCACGCCGATGCCCGAGGCCCGGACGCCTGCGGCCCGGCTGGCGCCGGCGCTGCGGTAAGCGACCTCCAGGACGCTGATCCGCGGGTCCGTTGCAGCGTAGCCGGCTGCGATGGCGGCAGAGCCGTCCGTGCAGGAATCCAGCACTACTGTCGCGCGAACGGCGACGTCGGGCCGGACGCTGTGCAGGGCGTCCGCGGACCTCTGCAGGGCATGCAACGCCCGCCCCAGGTAGTCTTCCTCGTCGTGCGCGGGCATGACGACGGCTACCCGTTCGATGCGGTGCCCGCGCGGCAACGGCAAGACGGTCAACCGAGTCACCGCAGCCGTTCGCTGGCGCCGCGCTCCGGCGCAGGGTTGCGGACAGCGTCCGGCGCTAGCAGCACCTCGAGGACAAAATCGCGTTCCCGGTAGACCCCGCCGCCGCTCCAGCCCAGGTGCCGCCGGGCCGCGGCGTGGACCGAGTCGCCGTCGAGTTCCCAGCCGGCGACGGGGTGACGCCAGTGGCAGAGCGCAAGGGTCCCGCCGGGCATGAGCGCGCCCTCTATCCGGTCGAACAGTCCGGCGAGCTCGGTCGGCGCGAGGTAGTAGCCCACCTCGGAGACCACGATCAGATCAAACGATCCATCCGGCCACTCGTCCGGAACGGTCAGGTGGCGCGTAGTCGCCGCAGGCAGGTGCGCGAGCCGCCGGGCGGCGCGGTCCAGCGCGGTGCTGCTGGCGTCCACGGCGAGGAAGCTTCCGCACCGGGGCGCGAGCTCCACGCTCAGTGTCCCGATTGAGCAGCCGATCTCCAGCCCGGCCATGTAGCTGCTGCGGGGCAGCGCGGCGAGCGTGAGGGAACGCTTGCGCTGTTCGTACCAGCTCGAGGTGTAGCGCCAGGGATCCTCGTCCCGGGCGTGCACCGCATCGAAGAGGCGCTCCGCGTCGCTCGCAACGTACGGCGCCAGGGATCCGCCGTGGGCCGAGGACCCGTTGCGAACGGATGACGGGCCACGGACGGAGGAGCCGCCGCCGGCCGGGGCTTTCGCCGGATGCCAGGCAAACGTCTCCCAGGTCCGCTCGAAATGTGCCAGGAAGGCAGGGGGCAGGAGCACCTCGTCGCCCGGCAGCCCGGAGAGCGGCCGGACCTGGGACGCGTGGACCGCCATGGCGGAAGCCTTGGCCTGCTGCTCGGCCGGGCTCAGCGGCAGCCGAAACCAGCTGCGCCATGCCCCGCCCGCTTCCTCAACCGTCGCCTCCGGCGCCGCCCACAGCCAGTACCAGATGGGGTATTCGAGGAGGGCGCAGCCCGCCGCGGCGCTGAGCTCGGCGGCAAGGGATCCGAGGACGTCGTGGTCGGGGTGTCCATCCGAGCGGTAGGGCGTCACCAGGACGACGTCGCTGGGGGCGCGCCCGCACCCGGCCAACGATTCGCGGACTGCGGCTCGGATCTGCTCCCGGTGTTCGGCGAGTTTGCCGTCGGGCAGGCCCAGGCAGCGCCACTCCCGGTTCCCGTTCCCGGCTCCGTCCCCGAAAAGGCGGTTCATTGCCCCGCCGAACTCCTGTACCCGGACCGCGGCGAGCTGCTCGGGCGTCGTCGTCGGCGAACCGGGGTGCGATGCCTCCCCTGCCGTGCACAACAGCACGCGGACCGTGGCGCCGGCGGCGTGCAGCCGGGCAAGCAGTCCGCCGGCCCCCAGCGATTCGTCGTCGGGGTGGGCAGCCAAGACAATGAACGCCTGGCCTGCGAGCGCCGCGTCATCCAGGGGCAGCGTAGGCAGCCCGGCCGCGCGGCTGGCAGCCCACGCGGCCTCGGACGTCCCGGCGTCGTTATGCGTGAAGCTCACCACGGGATGTTTCCCGTCAGCGTCAGGGTTCCCAGCTGCGCGTCGTCCCGCATGGCGTGGTGCTGGCGGATGTACAGGGCGAGGTCGGCCATCCGTTTCCCGTAGCGCTCATCAAAGGCCAGCGGGGCAGGCCCCAGATTTTGGCTCACGAGCATCTGGATGCGCTCGACGGCGGCGGCGACGTTTCCGCGCACGCGCAGGGCTTCCTTCCACGCACCGCCGTCCGAAAGCTCCCCGGCGTCGATCCGCGCCGCGGTTCCGGCCAGATAGGCGATCAGGGCGGCGAGCGTTCGGTCAATCTCGCCCAGATGGGCCAGCGCGATCTGGTCCGGCTCCCGGCCGCCGTCGGCTGCTTCCTGCAGGGCGGCGGTGAAGCTGCGCGCCACCGCGACGGCGCCGCCCAGCCAGCAGGCCGCCACACCCATGCCGCCCCACGCGAAGCCCGGGCGCCGGTAGTACCAGCCTGCGCCGCCGAGGGGCACCGCGGGGACGGCATCGAAGTGGACGGTGCCGCTGGGGATCTCCCGCAGCCCCCGGCTGGTCCAGTCAGGATCCGCGAATTGCACGCCCGGTGCGTGCAGGTCGACGGCGAAGGCGGCCCGCCCGCCGTTCTCCAGATGAGCCGTGAGTACGGCGTGGTCCAGCTGTGCGGCCAGTGAGCACCAGGGCTTGGACCCCTGAAGAATCCAACCGCCGGCGGATTCCCTGGCGTCCAGCCGCAGGCCGGGCCCCTCGGCGGCAAAAACTCCCCAGGCCCCGTCAAAATGGGCGCGGTCGGAAACCGGCAAATTTCCGTCCTCCTGTGCAGCCTGGCGTCCTGCCTGGGCGAGGATCGCCGCGGCGTCCAGATGCGGTTCCAGCACCCGGCCGGCAGCGACGTCGACGGCGGTCACGGAGGCCAGGATCTCCCACAGGAAGGCTGTCCGGCCTTCCCCCGGCGTGGGCGCCGTCGCCGCCGCCTCTTTGGCTAAATCCAGCAGCGCCGGGACATCGCCGACGGCGGCCTGCGCCGCGGACAGCAGGGGGCTGATGGCGTCCAGGTCCGCGGCCGCGGAGCTGATCAGGAGAGGTTGGGGGTGGTGGGAGGCGGGGGTCCCGTTCATTTCGGCTGCTGTATTCCTTCGGGGTTGGGCTGTTTCCGGGCTGGCGGATCCGGGCTCTGGGCTGGCTGCAATCAAAGCATACTTAGCAGTTGGTACCCGCCGGCCGCGCCGCGCCTGTGCTGGTGCGGCCCGCGCTGCCGCTGCTGTTGGCGCTGCAGCCCACCAGCCCTACCGGACGATCGCGAGGGCGAAGCCGTCCCAGCCTTTCGCCCCCACGGTCTGGATGACGGTGCCGTCCAGCCGCGGGTCCTCGCCGAGCATCTGGAGCGCGCTGATGATGCCGGGCGCATTCACCGTGTCCATCGACGCGTCCAGCACCGCGCCTTCCCACACGACGTTGTCCACCACGATGGTGGTGCCGGGCCGGCCAAGCCGGATTGCCCAGTCCAGGTAGTGGGGGTCGTTTTCCTTGTCGGCGTCGATGAACACGAAATCGAATGGCGGGCCGCCCTCGCTTTACAGCTCGGGCAGCGTGTCCAGCGCCGCGCCCACCCGGATCTCCACTTTGTGGCCCAGGCCGGCGGCGTCAACGTTCGCCCGCGCAACGCGGGCGTGCTCGGGGAGGTACTCGCAGGTGACCAGCCGGCCGTCCTCGGGCAGCCCCTCGGCCATCCAGATGGTGCTGAAGCCGGCCAGCGTGCCGATCTCCAGGACGCGGCGGGCGCCGGAGAGCTGGACCAGCAGTTTCAGGAGTTTGCCGGCGTTGGGCGCCACCTCGATGGGCGGCATGCCCGCCTCAAGCGCGGTGGTCACGGCGCGCCGAAGCGAATTATCCGGGCGGACCACGACCTCGGAGAGGAAGTTCTCGACGGCGACCCAGGCGGGGGTGGACTGGTGCTCAATCATGTCCCCAGTGTTCCAGCCGCATGCGCCCGGCGGTAGCCTCCGGCCCGGCCTAAGTTCCCCGCAGGGTTCGGCCCTGCCGCACGGAGTTAGGCCTGCAGTCCGTTGGCTCCCTGACCGCCAATAGCGTTTTCAAGTCGCTCCACCTTGCCGGTCAGCTCACCGCTGTAACCGGGCCGGATGTCCGCCTTGAGCACCAGCGAGACACGGGAACCGTAGGCGCCCACCGCGTCCGTGGCCCGCTTCACAACGTCCATGACCTCGTCCCATTCGCCCTCGATCTCGGTGAACATGGAACTCGTCCGGTTCGGGAGGCCGGACTCCCGGACAATCCGCACGGCGGCCGCGACGGCGTCGTGGACCGACGCGTCGCCGGGCGCCTGGCCGTTGGCCGGGTCACCAGAGGGGGCTACGGAGAATGCGACCAGCATGTAGTGGTTTCCCTTCAATCAGTCCGGACAGCCGGGCGGAAATCCCGGCTGTGCCGCATCAGTCTTTCACGGCATTCCGCTCCGGCGGCGCCGGAGTCTGCGGCAGGAACCGACACATAACGCACTACCCGGCGGTAACAGCTACGCGCGCCGCGGGCGTTGCTAACCTAGGCAAATGAACCGGGCAGTAGACCGCAGGCCGCTCCGCGCAGATGCCGCGCGCAACGTGGACAAAATCATCTCCGCGGCCCGGCAGTGCTTCCGTGAACACGGCCCCGACGTGCCGCTGCAGACAATCGCCGTCACCGCCGGCGTGGGCCCGGCCACCCTCTTCCGGAATTTCGCCGACAAGGAAGAACTGGTGCTCGCTGCCCTGAACCGGCAGCTCCGGCTGCAGGTGGATCCGGCCATCGATGACGCCCTGACCGATCCGGACGCCGCCGCCGGACTCTTCCGGGTCATCGATGCCACGATGCGTGTCGCGTCCGAGGAAGCCAACCTCCTCGGAGCCGTCGCGGGCCGGCGCGGGCTCCTGACCGGGATCACAGGGGGCCTGATTGAATCCATCGCAGTGCTGCTGGGCCGCGGGCAGGGCCAGGGCACCCTGCGCAGCGATATTTCCATGACGGATATGATCCGCCTGCTGGCCATGCTGATTGGCGTCGTGGACACAATGGAGCCGGGCTCCGACGCCTGGCGGCGTCCCGTGGCGCTGGTTGAGGACGCCATCCGCACCGAACGACCGGACCGGCCGCTGCCGCCGCAGGCCCCGTTGCCGGGCACCGCGTTCGATGCCGTCGTTGGCTAGACGTTCGACGCCGTCCTCGGCTGGCTGAGTAAGATCGAGCCCATGGGATGGGAAACCCTTGCCGGGGTTATCGGCGGTGTACTGGTGGTCTATGCGGTCCTGCTGTTGCTGCTGTGGGGCTATGCCCGACGGCACCCCGAGACGGTCACCATGAAGGGCGCTTTGCGGCTGCTGCCGGACCTGCTTCGGCTCATCCGCCGGCTGCTGGCCGACCGCTCGGTGGCGGCGGGCGTCCGGGTGCGGCTGGCACTCCTGCTTATCTACCTGGCCTCCCCGATCGACCTCGTTCCGGACTTCATACCGGTGATCGGTTACGCGGACGACGTCGTGATCGTGGCATTGGTGCTGCGCTCGGTGGTCGCCCGCGCCGGGGCCGACGCCGTCCGGCGTCACTGGCCCGGCACCGCGGACGGCCTGGCCGTCATTCTGCGTCTCGCCGGGCTCGGAGCACCGGCCTCGCCGGAATATGACCGCCCGGGCGGCGGTTGCCCTAAGTCATGAAAGCGATGACCTACAGCCAGTACGGAAGCCCGGATGTCCTTGAACTGACGGAGCGGCCCCTGCCGAAGGTGGCGCCCGGAATGGTCCTGGTGAAGGTCAAGGCGGCAGCGGTGAACCCTGTTGACTGGAAGATCATGGCGGGCTACCTCGATTCGATCATGGACGTCCAGTTCCCGGTCATTCCAGGCTGGGACGTCGCCGGCGTCGTGGAGTCCGTGGGCATCGACGCCCCGCAGTTCCGGCCGGGCGTTGAAGTCATCTCCTACGGCCGTAAAGACTTCGTCCACGGCGGCAGCTTCGCCGAGTACATTGCCCTGCCGGAGCGGCTTCTGGCGCGAAAGCCGGAAACCCTGAACTGGGAAGAGGCCGCCGGCCTTCCGCTTGCCGGGCTGACCGCCTACCAGGTCCTGACCCGGCTGAATGTCCAGCCGGCAGACACCCTCCTGATCCACGGCGGCTCCGGCGGCGTAGGGTCGATGGGGATCCAGATCGCGGCGGCAGCCGGCGCCCGGGTGATCGCGACCGCCTCAGAACGGAATCACGGCTTCCTCCGCGCCCTCGGCGCGGAACCGGTCAGCTACGGCGAGGGCCTCGCGGAGCGTGTCCGGGCGCTCGCCCCCGGCGGCGCCGACGTCGTTGCTGATTTCGTGGGCGGCGCCCTGGATACCACCCTGGCCGTGCTTGCACCCGGAGGACGGCATGCCTCCATCGCGGACAGCGCGGTAGAGCAGCACGGCGGCACCTGGATGTGGGTGAACCCCGTTGGAGCCGACCTGGAGCGATTGTCGCGCCTGGTGGATGAACGCCGGTTCAGGGTGGAGGTGGCCCGGACGTTTCAGTTGGACGACGCCGCCGAGGCATTCCGGCTGAACATGGCGGGCCACACCCGCGGGAAAATCATTGTCAAAGTCGACGACGCCGGCTGACCGGCACGGGGGCAAAATCCCCCTAGTCCGCGACTGCCGCGACCGCCCTGTTAGCCCCTTTTCGCCGCTTTTCGAATGCTCCCCCGCGGTTCCTGCGGCACGCAGGAACCAAAGTCAGTTCCAGCCCAGCAGCCTCAGCCCCGCGGCCGCAGCCGCGCCGGCGATCACTACCACCAGGAACGGAGCCCGGAACCACAAGGCGATACCCGCCGCGGCCAGGGCGCCAAGCCGGGCGTCCAGGGCGAGGGACTGGCCAGAGGCTACCGCATTGACCATGGTCAGGGACGCCAGCAGCCCGATCGTCATGGTCCCGGCAATCCTGGACATCCGCGGATTCCGGAGCAGGCTGGCCGGCACCAGATACCCGAGCAGCTTCCAGGCGTAGGCGAGCAGGCAGGAGAGCAGCAGCCACAGCCAGAGGTTCATGCGTCGCCTCCGGCGCGGCGGCCCTGGTGCTCATCCGCAGGATCGTGGTGATGGTGCGCGGGGTGCTCCGCGTAGGGATCGATGTCCGGTTCCAGCCCCTCGTCGCTGCGGCCCCGGCTAAACCAGCCGATCCCGGCTGCGACCACGGCAGCGACGAGGATCGGCACCCCAGGGGGCACGAACGGCACGGCCAGCACGGTAGCCAGCGCACAGACGACCGCGATCGCCACCGGTTCCCGGCCCTTCAGGCGCGGCCAGAGCAGGCCCAGGAAGGCCGCCACGGCGGCGCCGTCGAGCCCCCACTGTTTGGGATCCCCGAGAGCCCCGCCGGCCACTGCGCCGAGGGCCGTGAACAGGTTCCAGAGGACGAAGACGCCGATGCCGGCGGTCCAGAAGCCCCGCTTCTGCTCGGCCGGGTCCGTCTGCCCCGTGCCGGTGGCTGTCGACTCGTCGATGGTCAGCTGGGCTGCGACGAACCTGCGCCACCCGCGCGGCTGCAACAGGGCGTTGATCTGCATGCCGTAGATTCCGTTGCGCATGCCCAGCAGCGTCGCAGCGCTCATCGCGGCGACGCCGGACCCGCCGCCGGCCACCACGCCGATGAAGGCGAACTGCGAGCCGCCGCTGAACAGCAGCAGGCTAAGGGCCATGGTCTGCCAGAAATCGAGGCCCGAGGTGACGGAGAGGGCGCCGAAGGAGACGCCGTAAAGACCGGTGGCAATGCTGATCGACAAACCGATCCGCACCGCCGGCGACTGCAGGATCTTCACGGGCGCCGGGTCTGCCTCGTCAGCGTCCAGGCCCACGCGATGAGCGGCGCCTGGAGCGGCAGGCGCAGCGTGTGCACGCGGCGCCCGAGCGGCGTGCCCTCCGGCCCGTAGGCCTTGCGCAGGGCGTCAACGTGGCCGGAAAGGAACGCCGTGAACAGCGCCGTGATGCAGCCGGCGGTGACCGGTCGCGTGGCCGGGATCAGGAGCCCGACGGCGGCGGCGGCTTCCAGCAGCCCGCTCGCTGCCACCCATTCCTCCCGGGACAGGACCGCCAGGGGGCCGTTCGGCCGCTCGCCGGAGTCGTTCCGGCACACGATGTCGGGAACCACCTGGTGGAAGAATTCGGGCTCGCGGAAGTGCTTGGCGGCGCTGGTCAGCAGCAGCGCGCTCATCGCTGCCGCGGACAGCGTCTGGGGGTCCGGGCCGGACCAGCGAAATGGCATGCAACAACTCAACCACAGCGGCCACGCCGGCCGTAATCCGGCGGGAGATTCTAGTCCGGCAGGGCGGGGCGGTTAGTTGAGCGGCCGGCTCTCCGCCATGAGCTGGGACAGGACCTGGGCCGGCCAGTTTGTGGTGATCTCGTGGATCCCGAGTTCCCTGCACTGCTCGACGTCGGCTTCGGCGTCAACCGTCCAGACCCGGAGGCGGAGCCCCGCGCCAAGCCAGCGCTGGATTGTCCCGGCGTGCGTGCGGACATACGCGATACCGGGCCCGGCAATGCCCGCCTCGGCCGCGTCCAGGATCCGTTCGCCCTCTATCTGGGCGGACTTCATCACGTTGGCCAGGGCCCCGCCGGTCAGGGCCCCCAAGCCAAGTTCCAAACGGATGCCCGCCACCTTGACGTCATCCACGAGCTGGCAGACCGCCCGTGCCGGCACGGACTTGAGCAGGTGCTTTACGGAGTCGGGGCTAAAGCTCATGAAGGAGACCGTGATGTTCTCCAGCATGGACGTCGCCGGATCCCAGCCCTCGTGCCGCAGGACTTCCAGGACACGGTCCTCGAGCCCGAGCTGGAACGGGCTCGGGTGTTTGAGCTCGATCGCCAGGCCGATCGCGCGGCCCGCCGCGCGCAGGATCTTAAGCAAGTCCGGCAGGGTCAGCAACTGCTCAGACCTTGGGCCGTAGGCGTCCGGGATCCGCGCTCCCTTCCAGGAGGAGAAGTCCAGCCGCCGGAGCTCTGCCAGCGTACGGTCCGCGATCTGGCCAGTGCCGTCCGAGGTGCGGTCCAGGGTGGCGTCGTGCAGCAGCACCACGTGCTGGTCACGGGTCAGGCGGACGTCGCATTCCACGCCGTCGGCGCCGTCGGCTATGGCGCGCAGGTAGGCGGCCCGGGTGTGCTCGGCGAAAGTTCCGCTGGAGCCACGGTGGGCATAGACCAGAGGACGGGCGGCGGCGGACTCGTCAGTCGTCATGGTGCCACGTTAGCGGACGACGGGTCCCGCGGCGGGGCTAGGCTTGGCTCATGCAGGTCAATACTGAGCCAACATCCCTGACCGGTACCAGCGGACTTCCGGGCGGCGTTCAGCCGGACGGTCCCGCCGGACGGCGCCCGGCTGCGTCCACCGACGCCGAGAAGGCTGCGGCGCTGCGGCGGATGAAAATGCTGGCCCTCGCACTCCTGATCGTCATGGCCGTGATCTTCATCGTCGCGTTCGCCCTGCAGGAGCGCTATCCGGGGCTCGAATACGTCCGCGCCGCGGCTGAGGGCGGCATGGTGGGTGCCCTGGCCGACTGGTTCGCCGTCACGGCCCTGTTCAAGTACCCCATGGGAATCAAGATTCCGCATACCGCGATCATCCCGCGCCGCAAGGACCAGATCGGCGCCTCGCTGGGCGACTTCGTGGAGACCAACTTCCTCTCCGAAGCGGTGGTCAAGGAGAAGCTGGCGTCCGCGGACATTGCCCGCAAGGCCGGGGCCTGGCTGTCCAGCCCAGGCGGCCCGGACCGCGTCGCCAAGGAGGGCGCCGCCGTCATCCGCGGCGCGTTCAAGGTCCTCAACGACGACGACGTCCAGGCCGTGATCGAGTCCATGGTCCGCAAGCACTTGCTCACCCCGCCGTGGGGGCCCCCGGTGGGCCGGCTCGCCGAGCGGATCTTCGCCGACGGCCACCACCACGCGCTCGTGGACCTGCTCGTGGACCGGTCGGTGGACTGGGTGCGGGACAACCACGAGACCGTCACCAGGCTCGTCACCGACCGCTCCCCCACGTGGGTGCCGTCCTTCGTCGACGGCCTCGTGGGCGACAAGGTGTACGTCGAGATCCTCAAGTTCACCCGCGCGGTCCAGAACGATCCGCACCACCAGGTCCGCCAGTCCATCGACAAGTACCTGACCGAACTGGCCCAGGACCTGCAGCATGATCCCGTCATGATCGCCCGCGCCGAGGGCATCAAGGCGCAGGTGCTCGGCGACCCCGAGGTCCGCGAGCTCGCCTCCCGCACCTGGAATACCATCAAGACGGCCCTGCTCACCGCCGTCGACGATCCCCACAGCGAACTGACCGTCAAGTTCAAGGCGGCCGTGCATGACTTTGGCACCCGGCTTGTGGTCGACCCCGAGCTCGCCGGCAAGGTGAACGCCTGGATCGGCGACGCCGCGGGCTACCTGGTGAAGACGTACCGCTCGGACATCGCCGGGGTCATCACGGACACGGTGGCACGCTGGGATGCCGAGGAAACCTCCCAGAAAATCGAGCTGCAGGTGGGCAAGGACCTGCAGTTCATCCGGATCAACGGCACGGTGGTGGGTGCCCTCGCCGGACTGGCCATCTTCACGGTGGCAACCCTGCTGTTCGGCTAGCTGCCTCCGGTCGGGCACACAGGGTCAGGCGAAGCTCTCCAGTTCGACGCCGGCTGCCTCCAGCGCACCGCGCACGGCCGCGGCCGCACGGACGGAGCCGGGCGTGTCCCCGTGCAGGCAGATCGAATCTGCACTGACCTGGATCACCGAGCCGTCCACCGCCACGACCTCTCCCTTCATGGCGAGCCTGACGGCCCGCTCGGCGACCTCCCCGGCGTCGAGCAGCACGGAGCCTTCCTCCGTGCGGGGCACGAGCGTGCCGTCCGGCAAGTAGGCGCGGTCGGCGAAGGCTTCGGCGAAGACGGGATGCCCGGCGTCGCGGGCGATCTCCAGCAAGGCTGAGCCGGGGAAGCCCAGGACCGGAAGTCCGGGATCATAGGCCTGGATGGCAGCGATCACCGCGGAGGCCTGCTCGGCGTCGCGCACCGTACGGTCATAGAGCGCCCCGTGCAGCTTGACGTAGTCCACGGAGGCGCCCACGGCATGGGCGACGCCGTCCAACGCACCGAGCTGGTATAGCACCGCGCCGAACAGATCATCGAAGGTCATGTCCAGCCAGCGCAGGCCGAAGCCGGCCAGGTCCGGGTAGCCGAGGTGGGCGCCGACGTTGACGTCGAGCTCATAGGCCGCCCGGCAGGTGTCCAGCATCGTCACCGGGTCGCCGGCATGCATCCCGCAGGCCACGCTGGCACTGGTGACGAGCGGAAATATCGCGGCGTCCTCGCCCATGGTCCAGGTCCCGAAGGACCCGCCCAGATCAGCGTTCAGATCCATACGGTCCGCCTTCCTTCGCAGAAATGCTCGGGGCGCCGCTCTCCGGTGGCGTGTCCAGGGCGCCGTACGGCGCAGGGTCATAGAGGGCGGCCGGCCCGGTTGTTTCCGCGAGGGCCTGCAG
>JBKPJW010000566.1:0-2173 GCA_046730875.1 Actinomycetota bacterium
CGCTCATTGTGGTGGTCCGCCTGATCCGTCCACAAGGCACTGATATATCGGTGGCTCCGTCCAGCCCGAGTTGTTCCCACGGCCGCCGCAGTGCCTCCGTACCGGAGATTGCTTCCGGGTGGAAGCGGGCCGTTGATAAACGCGACTTAATTGTTCGCCCATTGCAGCCCGAGGACGTGGAAGGGCCTTGCTGATTTCGGGGCTGTCGTGCTGCAGTGGCTCGTAGCCGATTACGTCATGGATGTTCGGCGTGACCGGCGGATCGCCAGGGCGCTCGAAGATGGCCGGGAGCCGGAGATCGTCACCGTGACGCGAGGTAAAAGTGACGCCATCGAAGTCTGTCATCTCGTTGAGCCAGGCCGCGACAGCCTGGGTCAGGCAGGGCGTCATTCAGGGCAGCAGCGCTCAAAGTCAGCCAGACCCAGGCTCAGGGCGAGGCCGATGAAGTGCGGATACAGAGCCGCGACGCTGCAGTCCGCACTTCAAGCCACTCCCTGGGGACCTTCCCCGGGGCGATGGGCGGATGCAGGACCGTATCCTCGTCGTCCTCAACGATCTCGTGCGGCTCCACGCTCAGCGGGCATCCTTGCGGAAAAGCGCCAGAACCTCCAAAAGGCACGCCGGGAGGGAGGAACCGCCGTAGATAGTGCAAAATTGCATTGCAGGTCAATCCCACTGTCCGGGGGACCCCCGGCCGTCGGTGGCCCATTCCCAGCCGCCCATGCCCTCGGTTA
The DNA here is from genome assembly GCA_046730875.1 of Actinomycetota bacterium. Classification (GTDB taxonomy): domain Bacteria; phylum Actinomycetota; class Actinomycetes; order Actinomycetales; family Micrococcaceae; genus Arthrobacter. The sequence continues at coordinate 735 of JBKPJW010000566.1, forward strand.
GTGGATGGAATCCTGGTGCGCCTTCATTCCGCCGCTGGCGCCTGTCAACAATGAATATGCCACCCTAAGAACAATTGATATTAGCCTCTCGATTGCGCCACAGCCGGCGGCACATTTGGTGATCGATAGGTTGGACTCATGACTTCTTCAGAGATCGACCTGCCGGCTGACTATGCGGAGTTGTTGGTATCGCTGAAGCATCGCGTAAAGGACGCAAGGATCCAGGCACGGCGGACGGTCAACACCCTGCTCATCGAGCTCTACTCGTCGCTGGGACGGGACATTCTCTCGCCAAGACACGCAAGGCTGGGGGAGCGGCGTCATTAACCTGCTGGCAGACAATCTGCGGTCCGCGTTCCCGGACATGAAGGGCCTGTCCGCCCGAAACCTGCAGTACATGACTGCGATGGTGCGGGCCTGGGGCACGAATGAAAATGTGCCGCAGGTTGTGGCACATTTGCCGTGGTGCCACATCAGAAGGATTCTGGACAAGGCGGCTACCGGTGAGGAGCGTGACTGGTACGCCGCCGCGGCAATCCGATACAGGTGGTCCCGGAACGTGCTGCTGAACATGATGATGAAACATTCTTGCGCCGGGACACGCAAGGCTGGGGGAGCGGCGTCATTAACCGGAAGAAGAGCAGATCGAAGTAGTAGTCGTCACCGTCGACGTCGATGGTGCGGGCCTGGGGCACGAGTGAAAAGTTGCCATAGGTTGTGGCACACATTTGCCGCGTGCCCCATCAGAAGGATTCTGGACAAGGCGGCTACCGGTGAGGAGCGTGACTGGTACACCGCCGCGGCAATCCGATACAGGTGGTCCCGGAACGTGCTGCTGAACATGATGATGAACCGCTCGATGGAGCGCACGGGGGCTGCACCATCAAACTTCACCCGCCAGCTGGCTGCTCCAGATTCCGAGCTGGCCCAGCAAATGGCGAAAGACCCCTGCAATTTCGAATTCCTCGGCCTCTCCGGTGAAGTCGCCGAACGCGACCTCGAGAACGCGCTCACGGGCAGAATCACCGAAACTCTTCAGGAACTCGGGCCAGGCTTTCTCCTTCGCAGGCAGACAAGTCCACTTCGACGTCGACGGCGACGACTACTACGTCGATCTGCTCTTCTTCCACATTGAACAGCTCCGTCGTGGAGCCTCGGGACAGGGTCATGCTCCATCGCCGCATCGTAGGCCGCGAAACGGTTCCTTCATGCGGGGAGAAGGCGGGCCAAGGGATATTGCATCAGGTGCAATTATCACCATTCAACTTGACATAATGTTGATTATCGGCGTTTCTATCATCAGCCGGAAGTGGCTGATTCCTGCCTGAATGACTTCCGCGGTGGCGCGGTCTTTTTGCATGTATGAAAACTTGTCTCACAGCGACCAATGGATAGGCGCGGCAGAAACATTTGTCGTCGTTCTTGGCTGACCCGTAGAC
>JBKPJW010000567.1:0-8554 GCA_046730875.1 Actinomycetota bacterium
AGGTCCATGGCCGGCTGGGCCGGGGGGACGCCCGGGCGATTCCGCGGAACCACTACCCGCAACGCGCGGGGTTCGATGGTGCACCGCACGGGCGTGCTCATCAGCAGGGCTTCACCGTCCACTCCGACGGGGATCTCGGGCACGTCCGCGCTGACCACCACCTCCGCCGCGGTGCGTTGGATCAAGCCGTGCTTCGTGGCACGGCGCAGCAGGCCCACCGCTTCCCGGGTGGTGGAAGCGGAGAGCGCCACCGCGCCGAGGACACCGCGGTCGAGCCGGGTTCTGCGTCCCAGGCCTGCGAGGTCGTTACTGCCGTAAGGACCATTGCTCACCAGCACGGCCTGCGGGCCGTCGACAGTCACCCCGTCCATATGGGCTCGCAGCCGCGCTCCCTTGGCGCCCTTGATCAGGTCCGGAAGCATCTGCAGCACGGTACCGGCCTTATCATCGCGGTACTCCGGGCTCTGCACCACCTCCGCGTACACGCCGAACGAGGAGTTGTTGACGAAGGTGCGCCCGTTGATCTTGCCCAGATCGACGTGAAGCTCCACCCCGTCCCGGAGGGCATCGAGGCAGCCCGTCGGGTCCTCCCGGTTCAGCCCCAGATCCAGGGCGAAGTGGTTCCGGGTGCCAGCGCTGATCACCAGGAACGGAATGTTGTGCTCGGCCGCGATGCCGGCCACCAGCGCCTGGGTGCCATCACCTCCCGCGACGCCGAGCAAATCCGCTCCACGCTCCACGGCTTGGCGGGCCAACGCATCCACATCCACCTTGCCAGGACCCTCAAGAAGCGCCACTTCGGCGCCGAGCTCCTCCGCCTTCCGCTTGAGGTCAAACTTCACCACCTTGCCCCCACCGGAGCGCGGATTCATCACCAGGAAGGGATGCCGCCAGGTGGGCGCGGGGTACTCGACCATCGCCAGGTTTTTCCGCCGCTCCCGAAGGGCCGCGCGGGCACACACCAACGCTACGAACGCCAGGGCGAGGGCGAGCACCACTTCCCGCAGCAGGGTCGCCTGGATGTACAGGTACAGGACTACGAGCGGGGCGAGCACGGCCAGAGCCAGCGCACACCAGCGCAGAAAGCCGCGGCTGATGAGGAACCAGTAGATTGCAGCCACGGTCACCAACACGGCGCCGGTCCCCGTCAAGACCAGCGCAACAGTGCCTGCCAAACCCGCGGCCACCAAGGGGACGGCAACCGCCAGCAATATCGCGAAATAAGCCCCTCGCGCCCACCACCGCCGGGTTTCCGGGACCTCCTCCAGGGCGGCAACGACGGTCACCTCGGCACCCCCTGCTGCGCTATGCCGACGGCGGCGGTCTTTCTGGTGCCGGTCGGCGTCTGCCCGGCGCACAAGCGGCGCCGGTTCATGTGCTTTCTGAGATCGCTAGCTTTCACTTTCGGCCTCTCCTTCGCCGATTTGAGTGGCTGCGGGCCGCACCGAATCTGGCCGGGCGGTTCAGGTCCTGATCTTTGCCACGGTCATCAGGATGGCCGAGTCTTCCTCGGCTTCCAGGCTGTGCAGCCCGTCCGGCACAATCAGCAGATCTCCAGTCTTGCCCTGCCAGGATTCCTTGCCGGACCGCAGGCGCACACAGCCGCGGAGCACAAATACAGTGGCCTCGCCGGGGTTCTGGTGCTCACTCAGCTGCGTCCCGGCTTTGAACGCCATGACGGTCTGGCGCAGGACTTTCTCGTGCCCGCCGAACACCGTATCGGCAGCCCGTCCGCTCTCCGCCGCAAGGGCAGCCGCGACCTGCTGCCTGGCCAGGGCATCGATCGATATTTTCTGCATGGGCACACCGTACTCGCCTCGCGCGGCGCTGCCGAGGGTCCTTCGCCCCGAACCCCCGTATCGGGCACCGTCCCCGGGGTACCTGCTCCGGGTCTCGGCGGCAAAGGCATGCGCAGGTCACCGCCCTCCCCGCGTCACCCGCCGCGTCACCTGAGCACTGTTGAACCCCTAGTAGGCCACGTCGAATCCGGCGAACTCCCCCGTCGCCGCCGAAACGGACTCTTCGACGTCCTCCACCCGGCCAGGTGCCTCTGGCGAGCGCAGCCAACGCCGGAGCTCCAGCACTACGGACTGCGGGCCCTCTGCCACGATGCCCACCGTACCGTCGTCGTTGTTCCGCACCGTGCCGCTCAGCCCGAGTTCCTCGGCCTTCCGGACCGTCCAGTACCGGAAGCCGACCGCCTGGACCACACCGGACACGCGGGCGTTCAGCCGCACTGGTTCGCCGGATTCGGTCTGGGCGTGGTGTTTGTGAGCCATGCTCCCAATGTAGCGCCCGCGCGGGCTCGGGGTTTAGGGTCACAGGTTTAGTCGTAGCGGCTTGATGCCCCATCCAGTCTCACCGGCCAGACAGCAAGGGACCTTTGCCTCTTTCCCTGCAGCTGGAGCCCGCGAAAGGCTGGCTGTTAGCACTGAAGCGACTTGTCGAAGACCCGGCAAAAGCACAGAGAAGTGCTCTTACCCTCCCCCGGCAGTTACAGCTGCCAGAAAGGACAAGACAATGGCTGGAGAATTCGAAATTTTCACCGACTCGGAATCCAACGTCCGGTTCCGGCTGCTCGCCGCCGACGGGACGGTGTTGGCTGTTTCCACACCGTTCGACAACAAGCGGCAGGCCGCAATGGGCATCATGGCCGTCCGCGAATGCGCGGGCACCGGGCTGATCCGGGAGGCCCGCAGCAACCCGTGGACCGGGCAGCGCGCCAAGAGGAGCGTCTCGGCGGCCGCACCACCCCGCCGCCAGCACCGGCACCTGCCCGCAGTGTAGGGTCACGCCTCGTGAGCAGCCGGCCGTTCGGTCGGCTGCTTTGCCGTGCCCGGTGTGGGGCTGCTTTGCCGCGCCCGGCCGGGGGCTACTTCGCCTTCCCGGGGGCTACTTCGCCGGTTCGCTCCCAGCGCCGGTGGACACGCCAGGGACGGCTGGCCGAAGGGACGTAATCATCCTCCGGACATCCTGATACTCGGCCGTGGTGGCATAGAGCCTCGCCTTTTCCATGTACGGCAGGCCGGGGTCGCCCGGCGTCGTGTTCTTGGCCGGATCATAGGCCTGGCCGAACAACGCGCCGCTGGGCGGCCAGAGGAAGAGCTGGAAGAGGGGGCACGCCACGGGACCGGTCTCCTCCGGCATCATGGTGATGCCGTACGCCGCATAGGTAGCCGGCGACATTTCCGCCGCCCCGGTGTCACCGCGGCCCTCGAAGACATAGCGCGGCACATTATGGTCCGCCGCACCGGGTTCGGCGAGTGCCTGCATCGGCTCGGAGTCGAAGAGCAGGTAGGGCTGTTGCTCGGCGCATTCGGCACCCGTGACAATGTTGGTGCGCAGCGCGGCCATCTGCTTCCCCGCGGCGTTCACGACGTCCACGAACTCACCGCCCAGCGGCGCCTCCCCGGCAGGGTCCCGGACGGCCCACGCGGCCGGATAGTCGAAACTTAGCGTCCCGTCCGACGTCGTGAAGGTCTTCCAACCGGACGCCGACGGCGGATCCACCGCCGTCGGCGAGGTTGCCGGCGTCGTGGTCCCCGGAGCTGTGCCGGGCGCTGCCCCCGAAGAGTTGCCCGGCGCCGCTCCCGACGATGATGTTTCCAACGGCGCGGCTTCCGGCGACGCGGGCGGCGAGTCTGCCGACTGCGTGGCTCCGGACGTTGAGCTCGGGGCCGTGGCGGACCCGGACTGCACGGGTGGGACCACCGGCGAACCGCAGCCGGCCAGCACCGCGGCTGCGAGTACCAGAGCCGGGAGAAGCCGGGCCGAAAGCGGCGTCGAAAACGGGGTCGAATCCCGGGTCCAGAACACACTTGCGTGCTGCCTCATCCTCCCCGCCTCATCCCCTCGTCAGTGCCTCACCGGTGCCTCGCCAATGCCGCGTCGCTCTCTTGCCCTGAGGCTCACCCCAGCGCAGGCCGGACCTACTGCCCCGCCGGACGCAGCGAGGTGATCATCTTCTTGATGTCGTGGTATTCGGCAGTCTCCATGTATGCCTCCGGGGTGTCGACATGGGGCTCGTTGCCCGGCGTGGTGTCGAAGGGGTTGTAGGCGCCGCCGAAAGACGCTCCGCTGGGCGGCCAGGTGAAGAAGTGGAAGATCGGGCAGGCATCGGGGCCGGACGGCTTGGGCGCCGAACTGATGCCGTACGCCATGACGTTGGCCTTCATCGGGTCCTTTTCTGCCGGATACAGCCGCAACTCGAAGATGAACTGAGGAGTTGCCCCTGCCTGGGCCAAGGCCGGAAGCGGCATGAGATCGAGCACTGAGTACGGGATCCGCTGTGTGCATTCTGCGCCCGTGACTACGTTGGTCCGCAACGTGGCCAGCGACTTTCCGCCCGGATTAAGGACCTCCAGGAAGACGCCGCCGGGTGCGGCCTCGGTGCCGCGGTCCTTCACGGTCCACTCGGCGGGGTGATCGAACTGCAACTGCCCGTCCGGGGTCTTGAAGGTCTCCCAGTTCACCGCAGTTGGCGCAGGCGTCCCCGGCGACGAGGTCTCCTCAGCCGGTGGGCTGTCGCTGCCGCTCGTGGCCGGGGATGTCAGCGGAGGCACGGTGGGCATGGACGACGCCGGCCCCGGGCTGACCGGCGCACCGCAGGCACCGAGCATTGCCGCAATTAATAAACCGGCCGATGCTGCCGTGCCGAACGCCCCAAGTCGACGCATGTAACCCTCCCCCTAGGATTCAAGGTTCGACCATTCTCGACTGCCGGAGCGCAGGAACAAGGGCCAAAAGTCCCGAGTAAGGGCTCGGACCCGTAAAGGAACCGCGCCGGGAGCTGCCGTTGCCCCACCGGTTTTGCACGGGCGTGACCGGACCCACGTTGACATAGCTTCGATTTCAATTGCCGGCGCAAGCTTGCTAGAGCTTAGGTATGCAAGAGTTCCTGAACCACGCAATGCCGTTCCTGGCCATGGCCCTCGCTGTGGTGGCTGGACTCGTCCTGTCCTGGTTGGTGCGCAAGCTTGTGCTCCGGTTAAACCGCAGCAAACCCGAACTCCGCGAGACTTCCCGCGTGGCTCGGATGCCCCTGCGCTTGTCTCTGTGCCTGATCGCCGTGCGGATCGCGCTTGCCCTGACCACCGGTGACGTCGAATGGCGCCGCAACCTGGACCATGTGCTGCTCATCGCGCTCATGGCCTCGCTGGCCTGGCTTGCCGTCGCCATGCTGCTCATCATCGAGGCGATGGTGCTGACCCGGTACCGGGTGGATGTCGCGGACAACCGCCGCGCCCGGCGGCTCCGCACCCAGGTGATCCTGGCACGGCGGATCGGCGTCGCCCTGATTGTGGTGCTGGCCCTGGGCAGCATGATGCTGACCTTCCCCGCGATCCAGGCCCTCGGCGCCGGGCTGCTGGCCTCCGCGGGTGTGATCTCGATTGTGGCCGGCCTCGCCGCGCAGACCTCGCTGGTCAACGTATTCGCCGGCATCCAGCTCGCCTTCACAGATGCGATCCGGGTGGACGACGTGGTGGTGGTCCAGAAGGAATGGGGCCGGATCGAGGAGATCACCCTGACTTATGTGGTGGTCCACATCTGGGACGACCGCCGGCTGATCCTGCCCTCGACGTATTTCACCACCACCCCGTTCGAGAACTGGACCAGGCGGCAGTCCGAAGTCATGGGCACCGTGGAGTTCGATCTCGACTGGCGCGCCCCCGTCGAGGACATGCGGAGCGAACTGAAGAAGGTTTTGGCCGAGACGCCGCTGTGGGACCAGCGCGTCGGGATCCTGCAGATCACGGACGCCACCGCGGGCTTTGTCCGGGTGCGCATCCTGGTCAGCGCCGCCGACAGCGCCTCCCTCTTCGATCTCCGCTGCCTGATCCGGGAGGAACTGGTGCTGTTCCTCCAGCAGGAGCACCCGACGGCGCTCCCCCATGTCCGCCTCGAATCGTTGCCGTCGGCAGGTTCCGTGACGGCCGACGCCCTGTCCGACGCCGGACCGGCATCGCAGGGCCCGGGCAAGAAATCCGCCAAGGGCGAGCAGCACCGGCACCCGGACCCCCAGGACTCCCAGCTGTTCACGGGGTCCATCGAGGCGATCCAGCGCTCCCGGGCGTTCTCCGGTCCCGGCGATGATGTCTTCGAGGACCGCGACAACGCCATCGCCACGAAGAACTAGCCAAGGCCCGGCGAGGGCTTCCCAGCCTCCGGGATGTGGCCGATAATCTCCACCATGACCGTCCCGCAGTCAGCGGCCCTTTCCGCGCCATCCCGCGACTGGTTCCAGCGCGCCGTCGTCTATCAGATCTACCCGCGCAGTTTCGCCGACTCCGACGGAGACGGGATCGGCGACCTCCGCGGCATCCTCAGCAAGCTGGACTACCTGCAGCGGCTAGGGGTCGACGTCGTCTGGCTCTCCCCGATCTACACCTCGCCGCAGGACGACAACGGCTATGACATCAGCGACTACCGCAACGTCGATCCGCTTTTCGGCACTCTCGAGGACCTGCAGGAACTGACCGACGGGCTGCACGCGCGCGGCATGAAGCTGGTGATGGACCTCGTGGTCAACCACACCTCGGACGAGCACCCGTGGTTTGTGGAATCCCGGTCCTCGCGGGAGAACCCGAAGCGCGACTGGTACTGGTGGCGGCCGCCGCGGGATGCCGCAGCCGGGTCCGGCCGGTCAGGCACGGGCGCGGAGCCGAACAACTGGGGCTCGGCGTTCTCAGGCCCCGCATGGGAGTTCGATCAGGCCACCGGACAGTACTTCCTCCACATCTTCTCGCAGAAGCAGCCGGACCTGAACTGGGAGAACCCCGAGGTCCGCGCGGCAGTCTACGAGATGATGAACTGGTGGCTGGACCGGGGCGTGGACGGTTTCCGGATGGACGTCATCAACTTCATCTCCAAGGACGTTTCCCTACCGGACGGGCCTGTTGCCGACGGCAAGCTGTTTGGCGACGGCAGCCCGTTCTACATCGACGGGCCCCGCATGCACGAGTTCCTGCAGGAGATGCACCGCGAAGTCTTCTCCCGCCGCCCCGGGGAACTGCTCACGGTCGGCGAAATGCCGGGCGTGACGGTGGAGGAGGCCATCCTGTACACCGACCCCGCCCGGGCCGAGGTGGACATGGTCTTCCAGTTCGAGCACGTGGCGCTGGACCAGGAGCAGGGCGACAAATGGCGGCCCAAGAAGCTCCTGCTCACCGAGCTGAAGCAAACCCTGGGCCGCTGGCAGGAAGGTCTGGCCGAGCGGGGCTGGAACAGCCTGTACTGGGGCAACCACGATCAGGCCCGCGCCGTGTCGCGCTTCGGCAACGACGGCAAGTACCGCGAGCTGTCCGCCAAGATGCTGGCCGGCATCCTGCACCTGCACCGCGGCACGCCCTACGTCTATCAGGGCGAAGAACTGGGCATGACCAACATGACGTTCGGCGCGATCAGCGATTACCGCGACATCGAGGTCCTCAACCACCATCGGGAAGCCACCACGCACCTGGGCCACACCGACGCCGAGGTCCTCGCCGCCCTCGCACCCCTGAACCGGGACAATGCCAGGACCCCGGTCCAGTGGGACGCCTCCCGGAACGCCGGCTTCACCACAGGGGCTCCCTGGATCGCGGTGAACCCGAACGCCAACCACATCAACGCTGCCGCCCAGGTGGACGATCCCGACTCGGTCTACAGCTTCTACCGGAAACTGATTGCGCTGCGGCATGCCGAGCCGGTGGTCTCGCACGGGAACTTCACCATGCTCCTGCCCGATGACCCGCACGTCTATGCGTTCACTCGGGCCTTGGCTGGTTCCCCCGGGTCCCCGTCCGGGGGCAGTTCCTCGGAACGGTTCTCCGATGGCACATCCTCCGAACGTTCCTCCAACGGCACCTCCTCCGGCGTCACGGGGATGCTGGAAATCCTGGTCCTAGGCAACTTCTCGGACGAGGAACACGACGTGGAGCTCGGGGACGAGACCTGGGCCGAGGCGGAGCTGGTGTTGGGAAACTACCCGTCCGACGAGTACCCGTCTTCCGGCGGCGCTGCTGCGGCCGGCACTACTGCCACGCCCGACGGCGACGCTGCCGCGGCCGCGGCCGACAGCAGTGTTGCCGACGCTGCCGCGGCCGACGGCGGTCCTGCCGCAACTGACATCCCGCGCCTGCGGCCCTGGGAACTGAGGGTCTTACGCCAGAGAGACCGGGCCTGATCGACACAACAGGATCGTCAGTCCATACACGTCAAAACAAAGAAAAGTCCACCTGAGAACTCAACCCGAAGAAGCCAACTACGGGAATCAACCCAGCGAAGGAGCCCCAATGACAATCCCACCGCCGCCCGGACCCGATCCGTTCCCGCCGGAACCCGGCCCCACAACACCACCGCCGGAGCCTGGGCCCGAGCCCGTACCCGGACCCGCACCCACGCCGTCACCGGCACCGGGTCCGCTGCCGACGCCACCCAATCCTCTCCCGATCCCCGACCCCGGACCGGTGCCTCCCCGGCCGGATCCCACGCGTTTCTAGAGACCCACAGGATGCGCAATACCGCCAGCGACGCGCAAATGACCCTGCGACCCCCGAATTCGGGGGTCCCAGGG
>JBKPJW010000568.1:0-11047 GCA_046730875.1 Actinomycetota bacterium
TCTCCATGGCTTCCTGCGCCGGCTCCTTCAGCCCTTCGGCCACGTGCTTTGCGGCATCCGTCAGTTCCGCGGTGAGCGGTTCCGCGGCCGTCTTGAGAGCATCGGCGGCTTCACGCTCCTTCTGGCTGGCCGGAACCAGGGAGGACACCAGCAGGCCGGCGCCAAACGCAATCAGGCCCGCTGCCAGCGGGTTGCCCTGTGTCTTGGACTTGACCTGCGCGGGGGCGTCGCCGAGGTGCGAAGCGGCGCTGTCCTTGACTGAGTGCACGTTGCCGGTCGTGTGATCGGTGGCCCCCATGACTTTCTCCTTCACTCCGAAGACGGCGTCTTTGACGCCCTCTTTGACTTTGTTCGTCTGCCGCTGGACGATGTGCGACGGCGTGACCTTGTCCGCTACGGCGTCGACGTTGGTGCCGAGGCGCGCGCGGGTTGCTTCGATATCTGCTCGGATGACATCCGGGTTTTCACTCATGGTGTTTCCTCCGCTGGATCTAAGAGTTGGGCTTAAGCGTGGGCGGGATTTCCTGCAGGGTCTCGGCGGTCTGGGGCAGCCCCTTGACCGTCTTGAGTTCCTTGCGTCCCCTGGCGGCAAGGATCGCGGCGACGACGCCCCAGATGATGGCAACAACCACCCCGGACCAGCCGAGGCCGATCAGGTCACCGAGCGCCCACCAGAGCGCCACGGAGAGGAAGACCAGCACGAAATGGCCGGCAACGCCGGCACCGGCGAGCATGCCGCTGCCTTTGCCGACCCGGGTCCCGGACTCCTTGAGCTCGGCCTTGGCCAGCTCGACTTCCTGGCGCATCAGGGTGGACATGTCCCGGGTGACATCCCCGAGAAGCTCCCCCAGGGATGATGTTTCGGCCGCCGCGTGCGCGGCTGTGGGAGGTGCCTCTGGCAGCTGATGGCTCACGGCTGGCCGCCTTCCCGGGTCGGGAAGGGAACGTTGTCCCGAAGGCTTGTATCGGCTGCTGTGCCGGAGGGCAATGTCCGTGTCGAAACAGGACCCGCCGCGCCGGGAATGCCCGGCTCGTCGAAGAACCGGTCACCGGAGCCGGCTGCGATAACCGTCTCCTGGCGGGCACGGGTGGTTGCCGGGGAGGCCAGATGAGCGGGTTTCGACGGCCCCTGCTGCGCGTCCGGGGCTCCAGCCTGCAGGCTTCGTCCCAGCCGGCCGGCGAGCAATCCGGCGCCGGCTGCAGCCAAGAGGAATGTGCCCGGGCGCTGGCGGGCGAACGACTTCACTTCATCCAGAAGAGATCCCGGATCCCGGTTTTCGAGCCATGAAGCCACGGACTGGGACCTTTCTGCGGCCTGACGGACAAGGTCCGCTGCGACGCCGGGCTGGTCGGATGCGTCGGCCATGGTGTGCAGCTGCGAAGAAATGGCGTGGATACCCTCAGCGGCCTTCTGCTGCTGCGTGCCTGCCTGATCCGTTAGGTCAGCTTTCGCCTGGTGCAGCAGGTCGCGGGCGCTGGTCTTTACCTCGGAGGCCACGTTGACAGCCTCAGCCTTGGCGGTTTCAGCGACGTTCTTCGCGTCCCCGGCGGCGTGCCCTGCCACTGCCGCGGCTTCGCCTTTCACTGATTCTGTGGTGGATGCAGAGCTAGCCGCACCGCCGTCGGACACCGCTCGGGTGCCCAGGTACTCGTCCGTGGACGCCGATGGAGAAGTCAGGGGCCATTCGTTTTCTGTCATCGTTTGCTCTCTTTCAGGAAGGTCCGCAGGTGATTCGCGAACCTCGGTGCTGACAATTAGTAAGTACGGTTACTAATTAGATAGTAAGCACACTTGTTATTTGTTTGGCAAGGTGACCGCGCGCTTCGGGGGCGACGTCGGGCCATCATCGCGCCCTTCGGCGACGGCGCGGAGCCCTGCCCACGGCTTGCCGTGGCGGGGAGCGGCGCACGTATGCCAGGTGACCGGCGTCGGCCGCAGCTGTTTCAAAAAATAGTAAGTAGGCTTGCCAAACACCTACTAAGCATGCTTACTGTAGAGGCCTGCAGCGTTCCACACGAAGTCGCTGCAACCCCCAACCGCATCACAGATCCAAGGAGACATCATGCTCGCCAAGGAACATATCGATAGCCTGCTTCAGCGCAACGGAAACGTCCTTTCCAATGACGGAGACAAGATCGGATCCATCGGTCAGGTCTACGCGGATGACGAAACCGGCCAGCCCACGTGGATCACCGCCAAGACCGGGTTCTTCGGCACCTCGGAATCCTTCATCCCGCTGGAAGGTGCCCGCACCGAAGGCGACGACCTCCTCGTCCCGTACACCAAGGACCAGGTCAAGGACGCGCCTCGGGTGGATCCGGACGGGCATCTCGATCCCGCAGAGGAGGAGCGGCTCTACGCCCACTACGGTGTGGGCGGCGGAGTCCGGACCTACACCGACGCGGTTAGCGGCCGGGACGCAGACTACGCAGAGACCGACAGGGGCAGCGTGGGACGCGACACCTCCGGGCCCACCACGGATGATGCCATGACTCGTTCGGAGGAACGCCTGAACGTCGGCACCGAAAGGGAAGCGACTGGGCGGGTGCGGCTGCGCAAGTACGTGACCACAGAAAATGTCACCCAGACCGTTCCGGTGCAACGCGAAGAGGTCCGGCTCGAACGCGAACCCATCACGGACGCCAACCGCGGGTCCGCGTTGTCCGGCCCCGACCTCAGCGAGGAAGAACACGAAGTCATCCTCCACGAGGAGCGCCCCGTTGTTGAAAAGGAAACGGTTCCGGTCGAACGCGTCCGTCTCGACACGGACACCGTAACCGACGAAGTAACCGTCAACGAGGAAGTCCGCAAGGAGCGCATCGAAACCGACGCCGACGCCGACGCCGACACGCGCCGCTAAGCGATTGGGGGCAGGGCAGGGTCGCGGCTATCGCCGGACCTGCCCTGCCCTCGCCGCTTGACCTTTGTTCCGCTCACGGAAGGCCGTCATTGATGCCCCTCGACCCCCCGGCACACGTCCGGGACAGCTACCTGCTGCTCACCACAGCGGCCCGCCTCGTTCAGCGTCGCCTTGACGAGGCACTCGCACCACTGGGCCTGACCCGGGCTGCAGTCATCGCCCTCAAGGCAGCGTCAACCCGCCCCATGAATCAGGAACAACTCGCCGCAAAGGTCCATGTGCAGAGCCAGACCCTAGGCCGCGTCCTGACGCGCCTGGAGGCCGGAGGTCTGGTCACGAGGAAACGAAACCCACATGACCGCCGCCAATTCGAGGTTGAGGTAACCGACGCCGGGGAAGCAGCCCTCAAAGCAGCCCGGGCGGCAGAGTGCACCGTTCCCGCAGACTTTGAGGGATGGGAAATCCTTCGGGAACAACTCTCCCGGTTTGTAAATTCCTTCCCGGCCGCCGACAGGCACGGTGTCCGAGCGGCGGCTGATCCGCCGGCGTGAGGCAGGTCCCGGGCTTTTAGCACTTCCGGCTGCTGAGTCCGGCCAGCCCGGAAACCTGCGGCAGACTGCCAACACGAGTAGCGCAAGTCTGCGCACTCACGCCTTGTTGTCGTGTTCCGGTGCAGGCCCGCCCTCTTCATCACTGGGGATGACCTGATTGGCGATCAGGTCCACCCGGTCGGCTGCGGTGAGGCGATCGTCGTTCTGGATCGCAGCAACGTCACCACTGTCGACCGGGCCGGTTTCCTCCTCATTGGAGGCATGGTCGTCGTGGTGATCGTCCTTGTGACGGGCTTCCTGCAGATGCTGCTCCAGCTTCTCTTCGGCGTCGCGTCGGCGTTGACCCACGGTGCGCATCTGCTGGGTGCTGGGAGACGCGGCGTAATCCTCTTGGTGCTGATGCTTGCCCCTGTTCTCGTCGATATTTTCGCCCATATTGGCATGGTCCCACTAGGTACCCGTCTCAGGAAGAGTCTGTTTTGGGCCCGGGATACCCCGTGAAAAACGTCAAGAGGAGAACCTGACGGGAAGACCCGGTGCTTACCTGCCTGCTCCCCCGCCAGCCAGGCGATACGACTCCTGCAGCAGCTCGTCCAGTTCCTCGACGTCGATCATTTCCAAGCGGACCAGCACCAGGTTTGGGGACCGTTCGTGGTGGGGCGTCCAGAAGTAGGTATCGGGGCCGGTCCCTGCGAGTGCTTCCCGTTCCTCGGTTTTCACGGTGAGGACGCCGTCTTCCCAGATGCGTGCCATCAGGGTTTTGCCGAACCACGCCGGTTGGCCCCAACTGGGCCGCTCGGTAACCCCCGGCAGTCCGCGGCAGATCTGCCGGACATCTTCCTCTGTGGCCATGGTTGACTGTGGCACCGGAATCGCTGACCGGGCAATGCCTTGCAACGGAACCCCCGGGAAGGGGACTCCGACGCCGTCCGCCGACATGCCGCCATGATCCGGCCGGCAGCATCCGCACCTCCAGCAACGCAGCCGCGATGGTGTGGAGTCCGACGTCGTCCGTTAGGACGAAAACTCGGTACGCATTTGCGACACCGGCTCTGTCCGCCCGGGAAGGGCGCAACTTTCGTAGACTCAATGGAGATTCGACATGTCACCTCTAAATAGGGACAAGTCCGCCACAGGAAGAGCCATCAATGAAGATTATCGTCCTAGTAAAGGAGGTCCCCGACACGTACGGGGACCGAAAACTGAACCTTGAAACAGGCCTGGCCGATCGGGGAGCCAGCGAGGCGGTCATTGATGAGATCGGTGAGCGGGCCTTGGAGTTGGCACTGACGTATGCCGACGCGAACGAGGGCACTGAGGTGGCAGTTCTCTCCCTCGCTCCCGAGGGTGCCACCGCAACGATCCGCAAGGCGCTTGCGATGGGCGCGGGAAGCGCCATTCACGTCTGTGACGAGGCGCTGCGGGGTGCGGATCTTGGACTTACCGCCGAAACCCTCGCAGCAGCGATCCGTCGCGTTGAGTTTGACCTTGTGATCACCGGCAACATTTCCACCGATGGATCAGGCGGAATGATTCCCGCGATGCTTGCAGAACTGCTGGACGTGCCGCATGCCACCGGCCTCAGCTCCGTAGAGATCAGCGACGGCGCCGTGTCCGGCTCCCGGGGCATTGAATCCGGTGTGCAGAAGGTATCAGCGAAACTGCCCGCGGTGATTTCCATTACCGAGGCGCTTCCGGGGCCGCGCTTCCCGAACTTCAAAGGAATCATGGCCGCGAAGAAGAAGCCCCTTGAGACGCTCACCCTCGCAGACCTCGGGGTCACGGCCGACAACCCGGACGCGGCCCGTTCGATCATGCTGACCATTGCAGAGAAGCCCCCGCGCGCGGCGGGCGTAAAGATCGTTGACCAGGGTGATGCCGGCGAGAAACTCGCTGACTTCCTTATAGAAAACCGACTGGCGTAAGGAATAACGACATGACTGACTTCCCTCGTGACGCAATCCTCGTCGTCGTCGAAACCCAGGCTTCCGGTCAACTCGAGAAGGCGGCACCCGGGCTCTTTGGCGCTGCCGCTTCCGTTGGCACGCCAGTTGCATTGGTACTTGCCTCACCCGGCGCCGGCAGCGCCGCCGCCGCGGAGGCCTCGGATCTTGGTGCCGTGCACGCACTGATCACGGAGACTCCGGATCCCTCCGCGCTCGGCGTGCCGAGCGTTGACGCGCTTGCCGCAGCTGTGGAGCAGGTGCAGCCAGACGCGATCCTGATTTCGCATTCCCTGAATGGGCGCGACCTTGCCGGCCGTTACGCTGTACGTTCGCGTGCAGCGATCTCTGCCGATGCGATCGGTGTGTCCCGTGATGACGAGGGCGTCGTGGCCCACCACTCCGTCTATGGCGGTGCCTACAATGTGACGTCAACGTCCACGTTTGGGGCGCCGGTAATCACGGTTCGCCAGGGCTCCATCGAGGCGCGTGCCGCGGCTCAGCCGCCGGCGTCGGAGACTCTGGCCGTGACGCCCTCAGGGAAGCCGGCCGCGCGGATCGACTCGTTCGAGGAGGCAGTTGCCGCCACCTCACGGCCGGAGCTGCGTGGTGCCGCGAAGGTTGTGGCGGGTGGCCGCGGCCTCGGGTCGGAGGAACAGTTCGCCCTCGTGGGACAGCTCGCCGATACACTCGGTGCTGCCGTCGGAGCTTCGCGTGCCGCCGTGGATGCAGGCTACATCCCGCAGTCAGCTCAGGTCGGCCAGACCGGGGTTTCCGTGTCATCACAGCTGTATATCGCGCTGGGCATTTCCGGCGCGACTCAGCACCGGGCCGGCATGCAGACCGCGAAGACGATCGTCGCCATCAACAAGGATTCCGACGCGCCCATCTTCGAGATCGCCGACTTTGGCGTGGTGGGCGACCTCTTCGAGGTGGTGCCTCAGCTGATCAGCGCACTTGAGGCTCGGAAGAAGTAGTGATGGCAACTCAGTCTCGGAATATTCGGCGGGGGCTGCCCCGCGTCGAAGGCGGTGACCCCTGGCCGCCAGCAGGCCAGGCGCCCGCACGCATAATCACCGCAGAAACCGCAGCCCCCGCGTCTGATTCCGAGGCGGCTTCGGTCGCCGCACGAGCGGCAGCCGCCGCGCCACCCCCCGCCGCCGCGCCACCCCCCGCCGCTGCTCCCGCCCCTGCCGCCGCCCCCGCCCAGGAAACGGCACCGCGTGCGACGGCGGTGTCCGCTCCGGTCGCTGTGGTGAACGCAGGCGCCGCGGGGGCGCGGCAGCTTCGCCGCGGCCTGCCGCGCGTGCCGGGCGGCGAGCCCTGGCCGCCAGCGGGTGAGGCTCCGGTATCAGCGCGGGCCCTGTCCGCGGCTCCCCCCGCAGTCGCCACGCCGACGGCGGCCTCAACAGCTCCGCACGCGCCGACCGTAGATGCTGCGGCTACTGCTACCGCTCCGCAAGCGGGACCGGCAGCGACGTCGCCTTCAGCTTCTCCGGCCACCGCGCCGGCCACGGCACTCGCCGCCGCCGGCGCCGCCGCACCTGCCACGCTGACCACGGGGACCACACCGCTGCGCCGCGGTCTCCCCCGCGTCCCCGGTGGCGAACCGTGGCCGCCGGCCGGACTTGCCCCGGCTTCCAGGGTGGTGGCGACCGCTGCCGGCCCTGCGGTGCAGGCAGCTCCCGAACCCATCGCCCAGGCCCCGGCTGCCACCGAGGTGGAGGCGGTTCCCGAGGTGCAGACCGTTGCCGAGGCTGAGCCACCGGCAACCGTGAGTGCAGCGGCGGTCACCGCCGTCCCGGCACCCGCGGTCCCGGTCGCCCCAGCACCCGCGGCACAGTCCGTCGCCGCAGAAAAGCCTGTGGGGCCAAAGGCCGAGGCGAGGCTCTACGGTTCGCGCACCCTGGGTCAGTGGATCAAGCTCGGTGTGCTGCTCGCGTTCGGCGCCGTAGCCGCTGCTGGGATTCTTGTGCTCGCCGCGCGCGGTGTGACCACGCTGCCGGGCGTGCCGGAGTTCCTGGAGAGATACCCCGGCGCATACCAGCTGCCCGAGACGGCCGAGCCCGGCTTCCCGTGGTGGGCGCAGTGGACGCACTTCCTGAACTTCTTCCTGATGGTGCTCATCATTCGCTCCGGCTATCAGGTGCGCACTGAGCAGAAGCCGCCGGCGTTCTGGACGCCGAAGCGCGGCGGCAAGAAAATCAGCATCAACCTGTGGCTGCACCAGTCGCTCGACATCTTGTGGCTGGCCAACGGACTCATCTTTGTGGTCCTGCTGTTTGCCTCGGGCCGCTGGATGCGACTCGTACCGACCAGCTGGGAGGCATTCCCGAATGCGCTCTCCGCGCTCCTGCAGTACATGACACTCGACTGGCCCGTTGAGACCGGCTGGGTGAACTACAACAGCCTGCAGCAGCTCATGTACTTCATCGTCGTGTTCATCGCGGCCCCGCTTGCGGCGATCACGGGTGTGCGCATGAGCGAATTCTGGCCGAAGGACGCGAAGACGCTGGACAGGATCTACCCTGTGGAGGTCGCCCGAGCGATCCACTTCCCGACAATGCTGTTTTTCGTGCTCTTCATTCTCGTCCACGTGTTCCTGGTGTTCGCGACCGGTGCGCTGCGCAACCTGAACCACATGTTCGGCGGCACGGACGAGGTGAACTGGGTCGGGTTCTGGCTCTTCGCCGCCGCAATCGCCGTCACGGCGGCCGGCTGGTACGCAGCCCGCCCGCTCGTGCTGGCGCCAATCGCGCAGCGGTTCGGTCAGGTGAGCAGCCGCTAGGCTTCAC
This sequence comes from Actinomycetota bacterium, assembly GCA_046730875.1. Classification (GTDB taxonomy): domain Bacteria; phylum Actinomycetota; class Actinomycetes; order Actinomycetales; family Micrococcaceae; genus Arthrobacter. The sequence continues at coordinate 8,151 of JBKPJW010000568.1, forward strand.
CGCCCGCACGCTCACCGCTGGCACATGGAAGTATTCACTTATGACTACCGATAATGATGATGCCAACCTCCCTGCGCCCATAGACTCTCACGGCACAGACGGCTCGACCGAAGTCAGCCGTAGTTGGGACCACATCGGGGCCATCATTGTCGATGCGTCCCTGCAGCGACGACAGAACTACCACGAGACCGTCAGGCCGCGCGTTATCGCTCTGGTCGAGGCATGGCCGGAGGCCGCCACCACCAGTGGATTCCGGCACTGCCTCGATACGGGGACGCTTTCCGAAGTCATCAGCTGGCCGTCGCCTGGCCGCCTCGCCCAGGTAGAGGACATGACGCGGGTGTTCGAAAGTCAGGGCATCGAGACGGTAATGGAACTCCGAGGAGCGCTCAGCGACCCCGCCAGCAGAGCCGTTCTGCGGGAGGCTCTTGGGTCCGTGCGGCATGTCAGTCCCAAAACGCTGGATTACATCGACACCCTGTGCGGAGTCTCAGCGGGCAGGGCTGTCGAAGAATAGATACGGGGAGCGGGTGGGCTGCGCCGCGCTTGCCGACCCGGTCTTCCAAGATTACGTCGGAGGGAGCGGCACAAGCCGAGAGTCGGCGCGTTTTAACGGATACCGAGCGCCCAGGAAGCCGTGAATACCGCCTCGCTGTGATCGCGGGGACCTGATGAGGTCAGCTATCTGCCAAACGAATAGGTGCCATCAGGAAACGCCCCTTCACCGAATAGCCGTGTTGCCTCAATCTGGTTACTAGACCTGCAGGGACCTCACAGCAATCGGCACTTAGAAGGAATTCAACGTGGAAACTCCGCTCTCCCATCTTGCCCACCTCGAAATCACCACCCCGGACGTGGAAGCCTCGGCCCGGTTCTACGAGAAAAAGTTCGGCATGCGCATCATCGACCGGGTGGACGGCAACGTCTACCTGCGCTGCTGGGGCGACTACTACCGCTACAGCCTGGTCATCACCGAAGGGCCGGAAGCCGCCCTGGGCCGGATGGCCTGGCGCACCAACTCCCAGGAAGCCCTGGAAGCAGCAGCCCAGCGCGTGGAGGCAACCGGGGTCCAGGGCACCTGGACCGCCGGCGGGCACGGCTACGGCAAGGCCTATGAATTCACCGGCCCGTACGGGCACCACATGCGCCTGTTCTTCGACGTGGAGAAGTTCGTCGCCGAGCCCGGCTTCGAGTCCACCTACCCGGATCGTCCGGAGCGCCGCAGCAGCCACGCCGCTGCCCCCCGCTTCCTGGACCACGTCACCGTGGCGGCCTCCGATGTCCGTGGCTTCGCCACGTGGCACAACGAGGCCCTGGGCTTCCGCGTCATGGCCTTCGTGGACCTGGACGAGGCCCCCATCACCGTGTTCTCCGTGCTGACCACCAACGAGAAATCCCACGACCTCGGGGTCGTCAAGGACACCTCCAGCCGCCCCGGCCGCGTCAACCACATCGCCTTCTGGGTGGACGCCACCGAAGACCTGCTGCGCACCGCGGACGTCATGATGGAAAACGGCACTCCGATGGAATACGGCCCCTCCATCCACGGCGTGGGCGAGCAGAACTTCCTGTACTTCCGCGACCCGTCCGGCCTGCGCGTGGAGCTGAACTCCGGCGGCTACCGCAACTACGTCCCGGATTGGGAAGCCAGCACCTGGAAGCCGTCCAAAGGCTCGAACAACTTCTACAAGAACGGCGCCATGCCGCACTCCATGACCGAATCCTTCCCTCCCGCCGAAGGCTTCACCGCCACCGAAGAAGGCGCCTCCCCCGAGATGAAGGAAGCCCTCCTGAACCCCTACGCCCAGCAGGGTCGGGGCTAAGACCGCCATGTCAAAAGCTACGTACTCCCTCATCCGGTTCCAGGAACCCGGTGACGGCAAGGCCCGCGCGGGTTTGCTGGTCAACGGCCGGGTCCTGCCGCTGGACGGGGACATCAACTCCCTGATCGAGCACTGGGGCACCACCGAGGACCAGCTCGAGACCCTGGCGGCCTCCGCCGGGAAGGACGCCGGCCTGGCACTGGCCGACGTCGAGGTCCTTGCCCCGGTGGAGCCGGCCCAGGTGCTGCAGACCGGCGCGAACTACCGCAAGCACGTGATCGACCTCGCCGCAGCACACCGCGAACCGGACCAGGACGAAGCCGAGGTACGCGCCAGGACCGCGGCCATGATGGACCAGCGGGCGGGGCAGGGCACGCCGTACTTCTTCATCGGACTGCCGACGGCGATCGCGTCCGCCACCGACGACCTCACCCTGCCCTCCTACTCCAGGTCGCACGACTGGGAGCTGGAACTGGCGGCGGTGATCGGCAGGACGGCCTTCCGGGTCACCCCCGAGGAAGCCCTGGAGTACGTGTTCGGCTACACCATGGTCAACGACATCACCACCCGCGAGTACGTCTTCCGCAAGGACATGCCGGCGATCGGTTCGGACTGGTACCGCGCGAAGAACGCCCCGGGCTTCCTGCCCACCGGTCCGCTGCTGGTCCCGGCCAAGTTCTTCGGCGACCCGCAGAACGTCCAGGTCACCCTGAAGCTCAACGGCAAGGCGATGCAGGACGAGTCCACCCAGGACATGATCTTCGGCGTGGCCAAGCTGGTCAGCGAGGCCTCCCAGATCATGCCGCTGCGCCCCGGCGACCTGGTCCTGACCGGAAGCCCCGCCGGCAACGGCCAGCACTGGGGCCGGCTGCTGCAGGACGGCGACGTCATGGAAGGCACCATCACCGGCCTGGGCACCCAGCTGATCCACTGCAGGGACGAAGTTCAGACCGAAGGCAGCCGGCCGTGACCACCCAGGAAACCGCGTCAACCACCGCCGGCGCCGGTGCCGGGGAATCGGCCGGCGCCGCGTCCCCGGTGATCTGGCGTGCGGACCCGCTCGGCAGCATCCGG
>JBKPJW010000569.1:0-6589 GCA_046730875.1 Actinomycetota bacterium
CGCGCGTTGTGCCTGTCGGAAACCGGCCGGATGCCGGGCTCGTGGCACCATGGATCTCGATGAAACTGCGCGCTGATCAGACCGGACAACGTGGCCTTCCCATGCCCCTGTGGCTGCAGGGCGCCCTCGAATCCGCCCAGGCCGCAGTCATTTCCGCCCTGGTAGTGGTGGCGCCCATTGTCACGGTGTGGGCCACTTCCGGATTCCAGCACAGCGGATTCGACGTTCTGGCGCGCCTGGCCGGCCAGGCCTGGCTGCTGATTCACGGCGTTCCCCTGCTGCTGGATATCACCGGTTCCGGGTCCGCGGCGCACCCGGAATCCGGCACGCTTTCGCTCATTCCGCTGGGGCTGGCCCTCATCCCGTTCCTGCTCGCGTGGCGCGCCGGACGGCGTCTCGCCCGCGCCTCCTACACGGACCAGCTCTGGCAGGCACTGCTCGGCTCCTGGCTGATCTACGCCGGGTTCGGGATCACCACGGGCTTCGTCTGCCGCACGTCCGACGTCGGCATCGGCCTCTGGTCCGCCGCCCTGATCCCGCTCATTCCGTTCGGGCTCGGCATGGTGGTCGGCGCGCGCCGCGAGGCAGGCTCGTGGAGCCGGCTGATCGGCGTCGACGCCGTGGCCTGGCTGTCCCGCACCAGCCAGCATTCCCGCTGGGCCGGGTCGTATTTGGGCTCGGCCGTCAAGGCCGGCGCGGTGGCGTTGATGGCGTGCCTGGCGCTGTCCGCGGTGTTGCTCGCCGTCGACCTCTTCATCCACTGGAACCTCGTGGTTGCCGTCTATGAAGGGCTCGACGCCGGCGCCCTGGGCGGCGCTGTCCTGACGATCGTGCAGCTGGGTTTCCTGCCCAACCTGGTGGTGTTTGCCCTGGCGTGGATCTCCGGCTCGGGGTTCGCCCTGGGGGTGGGGTCGCTGGCCGGGCCGCTCGGGACCGCCGTCGGGCCGCTGCCCTCCGTTCCCGTGTTCGCCGCGCTGCCGTCCGGCTCGCTCGGCTTCGGCTTCGTGGCCCTGGTGGTGCCGGCGCTCGCCGGGGTCCTGGCCGGCTGGTGGTTCCTGCGCGAAGGCGAAAACCACTTCGACGAATGGCTGTCCATCAAGGTCCGGGCACGCTGGTTCACGGCCGCTGCCTCCACCCTGGTGCTGGGCGCGGTGATCGGCTCCGTGGCCGGGCTGCTCGCGGGGGGCCTGGCATGGCTTGCCCGCGGTTCCGCAGGCATCGGGAGGCTGACCGAGATCGGGCCTGACCCGCTCCGCATGGCACTGTTCGTGGCCGCCGAGGTGGGGATCGGCGTCGTGATCGGTTATGCGGCCGGTCCGTGGCTGGAACGCCAGCAGAAGCTGCGCGAGTCCGACCTCGAAACAGTCAACAGCCGCTAAACAATTGCTCGCGAGCCAGCGGCCTGCGGCTAGCCGCTGCTAGCGCAGCTGCGTGGGCAGGGAGTTCTCCAGCTGCGTCCTGCATGCCGAGGTTGCCTGCTCCGTCAGGGCGGTGCGGACGCACTGCTGGTAGTCGCGGATCTGGTTGAAGAAGAGGGTCGATGCCAGAATCACCAGCGTCATCACTGTCGAGACCACCAGCCCGGAAAGCGTGCCGTACAGGACCAGCCGCGACTCCTTGTACTTCACCACCCGGACCAGCAGCATGATGCCCAGCACAATCCCGGCCACGGTGAGCAGGGCCGTCAGCCACAGGTAGCCGACGTCGAGCTGGAAAACGAAGAACGAGCCCAGGACCGCGACGATGAACAGCCGGAACAGGGTGCGGGTTCGCCGCAGGGATGTGGTGGCTGCCTCGCGCGGATGCCGGCCCGGCTCGCCGCCGCCGGAGTCCGTGGGGGAATTCATGTTTTCCAGCCTACGCGAGCGGCCCCATAAGCTAGGACCATGCGCATAGTAGTCCTCGTTTCCGGCACCGGCTCCAATCTCCAGGCAGTTATCGACGCCGTGAAGTCCGGCGAGCTCGACGTCGAAATCGCCGCCGTCGGCGCCGACCGGCCGGGGACCTTCGGAGTGGAGCGCTCCGCCGCCGCCGGAATTCCGACGTTTGTGGTCGACTTCAAGGCCTACCCGGACCGGGCCGCCTGGAATGCGGCCCTGACCGAGGCTGTCTCCGCGTTTGCCCCGGATGTGGTGGTGTCCTCGGGGTTCATGCGCATTGTCAGCCCGGACTTCATCGACGCGTTCGGCGGCAAATACCTCAACACCCACCCGGCGCTGCTGCCGTCCTTCCCCGGCGCCCACGGTGTCCGCGACGCGCTGGCCTACGGGGTGAAGGTCACCGGCTGCACGGTGCACTGGGCCGACGCCGGAGTGGACACGGGCCCCATCATCGCGCAGGAAGCCGTGGCGATCGGGGAGGGCGAGACCGAGGAATCCCTGCACGAGCGCATCAAGGTCGTAGAGCGCCGGCTCCTGGTCTCCACCCTGGCCTCCCTGGCCGCGGCCCACACCCCCGCCTAGGGCACACGTAGCCCGCCCAACTAGCTGGCAGCAGGGGCCGTTCTGGACGTCCAGAACGGCCCCTGCTGCCAGTCAGTTGGGCGCGCGGGCCGTGAACTGTGGATAACTCCCCGGGGCGGTCGCCGGTTTTGCGACGATGGGTCGATGAAGCCACCCCAGCCGCTCCCGGCGCCGCTCGGCTCGGCGCCGTTTACCTTCCGGGAGGCAGTCGACGCCGGGATCAGCCGGCGCCGGCTCAAGCATCGCTCCCTTCAGGTTCCGAGCCGCGGGATCCGGTTCCCTTCAGCACATCCGGCGGAAGTGAAGCTCCACGCCCGGCCCCTTACCCTTGTCACGCCATTCTCTGCGGCCTCCCACGCCACCGCGTTCCTGATCTGGGACTTTCCGGGCTTTCTTCCGGGCTCGGATGCTCCCGGCATTCACATTTCCCGTCCGGAGACCATGGCCATACCGCGGCGCAGCGGCGTGATTGGCCATGTCGGGCAGTTCTTCGCCGACGAAATCACCGCGTTCGACGGCGTGCTGGTCACCACTCGGACCAGGACGTGGCTGGACTGCGCCCGGAAGATGAGCATTGATGAGCTGACCGTGGTGGCGGACCACTTGCTGCGCCATCCCCGGCCTGAGTTCGAAGGCCGGACGGAGCCGTATGCCACTCCAGCGGAACTGGCCGACATGCTGGACCGGCACAAGGGCACGCCCGGTATCCGCAAGGCGCGGCTCGCCCTAGAGCAGGCCCGAATAGGCGCGGATTCGGCCCCCGAGACGAAGCTCCGGCTCGCGCTGTGCCGGGCAGGGCTGCCGGAACCGGAACTGAACGTGGGCAGGGTCCTGCGCTCCGGCGTCGTGCGTCAACCCGATCTTGCCTATCCGGAGCGCCGGGTGGCCGTGGAGTACGAGGGCGCCGCCGTGCATTCCGAGGCGGCCCAGGTCATTCGCGACATCGCCAGGGAAGAGGACTTCAGCAGCGCCGGCTGGATCCTGGTCCGGATTTCCAAGCGGCACATGGAGAACGACGCGCGCTCCGCCGTCGCCAAGGTCCGCGCCGTCCTCGTCTCCCGCGGCTGGCAACCCAGGTAGCCCTCAGCCCAACTGACTCGCAGCAGGGGCCGTTCTGGACGTCCAGAACGGCCCCTGCTGCGAGCTAGTTGGGGGTTGGGAGGGGATTACTCGAGTCGGCGCTGCTTGGTTTCCGGGGCGAAGAACGCCATCCACAGCACGGAGAGGAGCACCAGGCCGCCGGCCAGCGCGAACGACGTCGCGAGGCCCAGCTCCGGCCACAGGAACGTCGCGAAAACCAGCGGGCCGAACCCGGCGCCAAGCCGGGAGAACGTCGAGGCCCAGCCGAAGCCGGAGCCGCGCAGCTCCGTGGGGTACAGCTCCGAAACGTAGGCGTAGAGCACCGGGATCGCCACCTGCACCACAAAGCCGAAGACCAGGAGCCAGAACACGGCCGCGGTCGGGATGTCCACCACGATCGCCACGATCACGAGCGTCAGCGCGGACAGCGGGCCGGTGATGGCGAGGATCCATTTGCGGCCCACCCGCTCCACGAGCAGGGCGGCCACCACGACGCCGAGGAGCCCGACGGCGGCCATCGACGCCGTGGTCAGGAAGGCCTTGTACTCCTCGAAGCCGGCGCCGATCAGGATCCGCGGCATCCAGGTCAGCGAGAGGTAGTAGACCAGCAGGATGCTGAAGAACAGGGACCATGCCGCCGTCGTGATCTTCCAGTTGAACTGCCAGAGTGCGCGCAACTGCGTCCAGGCGCTGCCGGGGGAGAGCCGGGGTGCGTCCTGCGGTTCGGGCAGGCTGTAGACCCTGGCCTCGGCGCCGGTGGCCTCGACGAGGTCGTCGATCACCTTCGCGGCTTCCTCGCGGCGGCCCTTGCGGATCAGGAACAGCGGGGATTCGGGCACGCTGCGGCGGACCCAGAACACCAGCAGCGCCGGGAGCACCATGACCAGCATGGTCAGCCGCCAGTCCGCGAAGGCCGCGATCAGCCCGGCGGAGACAAAACCGCAGAGCGCGGCGCCGACCGGCCACCAGCCGTCCATCGCGGTGAGCACCCGGCCGCGCTGCCTGCGGGGAGTGAACTCGCCCACCAGTGCATAGTCCACCGGGATGCAGCCGCCCAGGCCGAACCCGGCCAGGAATCGGAACACGACGAACCACAGGAAATCGGGAGAGAAGGCGCCGAGCACTGTAAAGATGGAGAAGATCACCAGGGTCGCGGTGAAGGCCTTCTTGCGCCCGATGGTGTCCGCGATAGTGCCCCAGACGAACGCGCCCAGGGCCATGCCGATCAGGTTCGCCGTGCCGATCCAGGCGGCATCTCCCGGGGTCAGCGACCAGTGCTTGGACAGCAACGGAATGAGGATGCCGTTGAGCGTGACGTCCCAGGCATCGAACATGAAGCCCAATCCGCCGATCAGGAAGATCCGGCCCTGGACCTTCCACCGCCACGGCAGTTCCTGGACCACCTGTTCGCCGCTGGGCACAGTGGTGTAAGTGTTCATTTTTTGGCCTCCTGTGAAAATCCTACGTGGCCCGGGCGGGGCCGGGGTGGCTTCACACTCCGGCGCGCGGGACGGCCCGGTGCCGGGACGCGATAAACTGGCCGCATCCCCACCACCCCGCGGCCCGCCGCGACATACGACGGAGACTTTTGTGAGCTTCACGCAGCTTGACCGTGTATCCATCGACCGAGTGCCCATCCGCCGGGCACTGATTTCGGTCTACGACAAGACCGGTCTGGAGGAGCTCGCCCGAGGCCTGAACAACGCCGGCGTCAAGATCGTCTCCACCGGTTCCACGGCCAAAAAGATCGCCGCCGCGGGCATCCCCGTGCAGGAAGTCGAGGAAGTCACCGGCTCCCCGGAAATGCTCGACGGCCGGGTCAAGACCCTGCACCCGCGCGTGCACGGCGGCATCCTCGCGGACCGCCGCGTCCCCGCCCACATGCAGACGCTGGCGGACATGGAGATCGAGCCCTTCGACCTCGTCGTGGTCAACCTCTACCCGTTCGTGGAGACCGTGAAGTCCGGTGCCGCGCCGGACGACGTCGTCGAGCAGATCGACATCGGCGGACCCGCCATGGTGCGCTCGGCCGCGAAGAACCACGCCGCCGTCGCCATCGTGGTGGACCCGGCTGCCTACGGTTCCGTGGTGGAGGCGGCCGCCTCGGGCGGCTTTGACCTGAAGACCCGGCGCCGCCTCGCCGCCAAGGCCTTCGCGCACACCGCGGCCTACGACACCGCGGTGGCCACCTGGACCGCCAGCCAGTTCCGCGACGAGGACGGCGACGGTGTGATCGACTGGCCCGCCTACGCCGGCCTTGCGCTGGAGCGCTCCGAGGTGCTCCGCTACGGCGAGAACCCGCACCAGCAGGCAGCGCTGTACGTGGACAAGGCCGCTCCGGCCGGCATCGCGCAGGCCGACCAGGTGCACGGCAAGGCCATGAGCTACAACAACTTTGTCGACGCCGACGCCGCCCTGCGCGCCGCCTTCGACTTCGCCGAGCCCGCCGTCGCCATCATCAAGCACGCCAACCCCTGCGGCGTGGCCGTCGGTTCCGCGTCCGCGGCGGACCCGATCGCCGACGCCCACGCCAAGGCCCACGCCTGCGATCCCGTGTCCGCGTTCGGCGGGGTCATCGCCGCGAACCGCCCCGTGACCGCCGGCATGGCACGCACCGTTTCCGGAATCTTCACGGAGGTCGTCATCGCGCCGGGCTTCGAGGACGAGGCCGTGGAGATCCTGTCCAAGAAGAAGAACATCCGGCTCCTGGCCCTTCCCGAGGGCTACGGCCGCTACCCGACCGAGTTCCGGCAGGTCTCCGGCGGCATGCTGGTCCAGGCCACGGACAAGGTCGACGCCGACGGCGACAACCCCGCTAACTGGACCCTTGCCGCGGGCGACGCCGCCGACGCCGCCACCCTGGCCGACCTCGCGTTCGCCTGGACCGCCTGCCGTGCAGCGAAGTCCAACGCCATCCTGCTCGCGGACAACGGTGCCGCCGTCGGGATCGGCATGGGCCAGGTCAACCGGCTCGATTCCTGCAAGCTCGCGGTCGAGCGCGCCAACTCGCTCGGCGTCACCGTGGAGTCCGACGTCGACGCCGCCGG
>JBKPJW010000570.1:0-8024 GCA_046730875.1 Actinomycetota bacterium
GCAATTGTCCGTTATGCTTGATCTCGCTGCTTTTACGAGGTTGGCGGTCCGGGAAACCGGCCCTATCCGAGTGGAAGAAGTTGCGCGCGAGTGGCGGAACGGCAGACGCGCTGGCTTCAGGTGCCAGTGTCCGAAAGGGCGTGGGGGTTCAAATCCCCCCTCGCGCACGCAAATTGAAAGAACCCCGGTCTTTGGACCGGGGTTCTTCTGTTTAACCCACGCGACTTGAGCCACGCGGCACCGCACACCCGAGCGAACCGAGAGTTAACTCCACGGAAACGGCAAGGCGCGGATTCCTGAAACAACCGTTCCCTAGGGTCAGTGCCAGACGGCCCCGCCGGGGGCCGCTTTTCATGCGACCGCCTCCCGATTTGGAGAACTAGATGACGTCTTTTGGTTCGGATTTGCGCCCTTCGCGTCGGATGCTGCTGGCAGGGATTTCCTCCGCGGCACTCGTGGTCCTCACCGGTTGCGGCGGCGGGACCAGTGCGGCGACGTCGACAGCCAGCGGCACGGCGGGGGACCTCGGCAAGCTGGAGGTGCAGCTGTCCTGGTTGAAGAACTCGGAGTTCGCCGGTGAATATTTTGCCGACAGCAAGGGTTACTACACGGACGCAGGCTTCACGGCCGTCAACCTCATCGCCGGCGGCCCGGGCGGCGCTTCAGCGGAGACCATGGTTCTTTCGGGCAAAGCCCTGGTTGGCACGTCATCGCCGGTGGGAGTAGCCCCGGTGGTTCTCAATGAGGGTGCGCCGTTGAAGATCATCGGTTCCACGTACCAAAAGAACCCGTTCACCATCGTCTCGCTCGCCGGAAAGCCCATCACAGCCCCCAACGACCTTGTCGGCAAGAAAATCGGCGTGCAGGCGGGCGTCAACGAGACACTTTTCGATGCCCTTCTCGAGGTCAACAAGATCGATCCGTCCCAGGTCACGAAGGTGCCGGTGCAGTACGATCCCCAGCCCTTGCTGAACGGTGACGTGGAGGGGTTCTTTGCCTACCTCACCAACGAGGTCCTGACTCTCGAACTGGGCGGACATAAGACCGCCGTGCTCCCGTTCGCGGACAATGGCCTACCGTTCATCGCCGAAAGTTTCGTGGCCACGGACGATTCCATCCTGAACAAGAGGAAAGAGCTCAAGGCCTTCCTGACGGCGACCATCAAGGGCTGGAAAGACGCGCTGGCGGACCCCACGGAATCAGCCAGGCTCGCCGTGGAGGTGTACGGCAAGGAACTCGGACTCACCCTCGCCAAGGAAAAGGCCCAGGCCGAGGCCCAGAACAGCAAGCTCATCGAGACCCCGGATACGGACAGCAACGGCCTGTTCTCCATCTCCAAGGACCTCATGGCGAAGAACATCGAAATCCTCAAGCTGGCCGGCTACGACACCACGGCGGAGAAGATTTTCGACATGAGCCTTCTCGATGAGGTGTATGCCGAAAATCCGACCCTTAAGTAACCCCGAGCTTAAGTAAATAGCGCCTCATTAACCGGTCCCTTCCCGCGCCTCATTAACCGGTCCACCTTTATGAGCGTGGCCCTGAAGTAAGTAGGACGAATGACTGACGTGAGCACGGCTGCCGTCTCCCACGGCATGCTGTCCGGATCCGGCATATCGCTCAGCCAGCTGGGCAAGAGTTTCAGCCTGGGCCGCAAGAGCGTTGTGGCCCTGGAGGACACCAACCTGATGACGTCGAAGGGAACGTTCCTGTCCCTGCTGGGGCCCTCAGGCTGCGGCAAGTCCACCATTCTGAGAATCCTTGCCGGTCTCGAAACCCCGACGACGGGCCAGGTCACTGTGGATGGCTATACTCCGGCCGAGTTGCGTACCCGGCATGAACTCGGTATCGCCTTCCAGGATCCGGCCCTCTTGCCGTGGAGAAGCGTGGCTTCCAATATCCGCCTGCCCTTCGAAGTCGCCGGTCTGCCCGTTGACCATGGCATGGTGGACGAGTTGGTGGAACTGATCGGCCTGAAAGGGTTTGAAAAGGCCAAACCGGCGCAGCTCTCCGGCGGCATGCGGCAACGGGTTTCGATCGCCAGGGCACTGGCACTCAAGCCGTCCGTGCTCCTGCTGGACGAACCGTTTGGCGCCCTGGATGACATGACGCGTCAGCGCCTCAACCTTGAACTGCTGCGGATCTGGACCGAGAAGCCGGCCACCACGCTCATGGTCACACATGGAATTGCGGAGGCGATGTTCCTCTCCGACGTGGTGGCTGTCATGAGTGCGAGGCCTGGCCGGATCAAGGAGATCATCACCGTCGACCTGCCCAGGCCAAGGACACCGGAGATGATGCGGACGCCAGAATTCCATGCCCTGTGCGACAGGGCGTCGGATTTGCTGTTCGGCGACGCCGGAGCTCGCCGCAGGGAAGGGTCACCCCTTGACGAAGACTGACACCAAGACGGCGGCCGCTGCCCGGCCGCTCCCGCCGTGGGCGGCGGCCGCAACCGGGGTGCTTGCCACGCTTGCGCTCTGGTGGCTGGCGGCCAGTACCGTACTGGCCGGAGTGGGCGCCGCAGCAGACGGAACGGGCGGAGCCGTACCCACACCGGCCGAGGTCTTCCGGCAACTGGCGAGCGACGGCGCCGGCTTCTATTGGCCCAATCTTGCCGTGACGGTGGCGGAGGCCTCCGCCGGCTATCTTTGGGGCAACCTTGCGGCGCTCCTGCTGGCCGGCAGTGTCCTGGTGCTGCCGGTCCTGGAGCGGGTGGTCATCCAGCTGGCCGTTATCAGCTACTGCCTGCCGATCGTGGCGATCGGGCCGCTGGCCTTCATTGTGATCGGATCTCCCGCCCGCGGCCAGGCATCGGGAACAGCGGTGCTCCTGGCAGGCATCTCCGTCTTCTTCACCACTGTCGTGGGCGCCGTGTCCGCGCTGAGGAGTGCGGACAAGGCGAGCCTGGATCTGGTTGCCGTCTACGGCGGCGGCCGGTTCCAGCAACTGATCAAGGTGCAGCTCATTTCGGCGCTGCCGGGAGTCCTCAACGCGCTCAAGATCGCCGTTCCCGCCGCCGTGCTGGGAGCGGTCCTGGGCGAATACGTGGGAGGAGTGGACCGCGGGATCGGGCCGGCCCTGGTCAACGCGCAGCAGAATCTGGAGATTGCCCGGGCCTGGGGCGTCGCCCTGGTCGCGGGACTCCTGGCCGGCGCCGCGTACGGCGTCTTCGCGGCGATCGCAAGGTTCGTCGCTCCATGGTCCGCAGGCCGCCCGGGATCCTCGTCATGACGCGGCGAACCCATGTCCCCGCTCTCAGAAGCTTCACCAGTGCTGCCTTGGGGCTGCTGATCTCACTGGCCGTGATGCTGTTGCTGTGGGTGGCACTCCTAGGGCTCTTCAACATCTCCCCGTTTGTGGGGAAGAACCCTCTGGATGTCTTCAACTTCCTCTTCACCGGCCCGGCATCGGCCGGAAACCGGCTGGCCCTTCTGCAGAACCTTGGCCAGACCATGATCGACGCTTTTCTCGGTTTCGCTGCCGGAATCGCGGGCGCCGTGGTGGTCGCGGGCGTCTTTGTCCTCTTCCGAGGAATTGAGACGGCCCTGATGCCGATCGCCATGCTCCTGCGTTCCGTGCCGCTGGTCGCCCTGGCGCCTATCATCATCCTCATTTTCGGCCGGCAGGAACCGGCCGTGGCCGCGATCGGCGGGATCGTGGTGCTCTTCCCCGCCCTAGTGACAATCGTCTTCGGACTACGCTCGGCGTCGCCGGCCATGCTGGAGGTCATTGATGTCTACGGCGGCTCCCGGTGGACCGCACTCATGAAAGTGGCATTGCCGTCGTCCCTGCCGGCTTTCTTCACTGCACTCAAAGTCTCCGTTCCGGGAGCGGTCACCGGGGCCTTGCTGGCCGAATGGCTCGCCACCGGCAAGGGAATCGGCTACGCGATCATCTCGGCCGTCTCCCGCGCCAGGAACAACGAGGTGTGGGCATCGGTGGTGGTCATCACACTCGTGTCGATCATCCTGTACACGATCGTGGCGCTTCTGGAGGAGGCCATGCTGCGCAGGTCCGGGCAAGCACCGGCGACGTCGTCCTGACTTGCCGGCGAACCGGCGGCCCTCAGCCAGGCTGCGCAGCGGCGCAGTGAGCTCCGCTAGCCGCGCAGCGCCCCAAGCCCGGCCAGGAGTGCCTCCAGCCCCAGACTGAAGGCGACGTCGGCCGGCCTGTCGTGGCCTTCCGCCGCCAGGCGACGGACAGCGGAGGTGAAATTCGGCGTCGACGCGGCCATGCTGCCGGAATCGAAGATGTCCGCCGGTGCCGTGACGTCGTAGGCGGAGCCGAAGATGAAGGATTCGAACGCCACGATCGCCGGGACGATGCGCTCCTGGGGAAAGCCCGCGCGGCTGAAGCCGGCACTGACGGCCTCATACATGGCCAGGGTCTTGGGGGCATCAGTGACGGGAAGCACGGCGATCACGGGGATCAGCGGTGTGTGCTTGGAGAACACATCGCGGTAGCTCCAGGCCCAGTCCCTCACGGCCTGCTCCCAGGGCCCGGTTTCGAAGGCGGTGACGTCCACGAACGAGGTCAGGTGGTCCTGGACGAGGACCAGCACGTCCCGTTTGGACGTTACGTGGTTGTAAAGCGCCGAAGGCGCCACGTTGAGGGTCCTTGCCAGCGCGGCCATGGTGAAGCCCTCGTAGCCGCTCTTGCCGATCAGTTGCAGGGCTGCCGACGTGATGCCGTCCTGGTCCAGCACGGCCGCGGCGGGCCTGCCCACGCGGCGGCGCAGCCCGGCGGCGGGGCCGTGCTGATCTGCCGGGCTGTGCGGATCGGCGGGGACGGAAGTTGCTGCCGTCATTCGGGGCCTTCCTACGGAGCTTGGCTGTCGGTTTCGGGGTTCTCCCGTTCTTCCCCTACTTTACGGACCAAATCCCTCGGCAGGAGGTCTTCCCCAACGAGGAGAAAGCATCTATAGTCTAAATGAACGGCATTCATTTAGTGTTCCGCATCACTCCAGCGGACACAGAGAGGACATCATGCTGGAACTTGACCGCGACGTCGTCATCGTAGGGGCAGGCCCGTCAGGACTGACCGCCGCCCGCGAGCTGAAGAAGGCCGGGCTTAGTGTGGCCGTGCTCGAGGCGCGGGACCGTGTGGGCGGCCGCACCTGGACCGACACGATTGACGGCGCCATGCTCGAAGTGGGCGGCCAGTGGGTCTCACCGGACCAGACAGCGCTCCTGGCGCTCCTGGACGAGCTTGGATTGAAGACCTATTCCCGGTACCGCGACGGCCAGTCCGTCTACATCGGCGCAGACGGCAAGCGCATCCTGTACGCCGGTGAGACCTTCCCGGTCAGCGCAGGAACCGCCGCCGAAATGGACAAGCTCACGGCCCTGCTGGATTCCCTCGCCGCGGAGATCGGCGCCGAGGAACCGTGGGCACACCCGAAGGCCCGCGAGCTGGACACCATCTCCTTCCACCACTGGCTGCGGCAGAACTCCACGGACGAGGAAGCCTGCAGCAACATCGGCCTTTTCATCGCCGGGGGCATGCTGACCAAGCCTGCCCACGCCTTCTCCGCCCTGCAGGCCGTGCTGATGGCTGCCTCCGCCGGCTCCTTCACCAATCTGACGGATGAGGACTTCATCCTGGACAAGCGGGTGGTCGGCGGCATGCAGCAGGTTTCGCTGCTGCAGGCGGCGGAACTTGGCGACGACGTCGTCCTCGGGAGCCCGGTGCGCACCATCAACTGGGCTGAGGACGCGAGCGGGGGATCCCATGTCACTGCCGTCTCCGACCGGGCCACCGTGAACGCCCGCTTCGTCATCATGGCCGTGCCGCCGAACCTCTACTCCCGGGTGTCCTTCAACCCGCCGCTGCCCCGACGCCAGCACCAGATGCACCAGCACCAGTCGCTCGGGCTGGTCATCAAGGTCCACGCGGTGTACAGCGCGCCGTTCTGGCGGGAGGACGGGCTCTCCGGGACCGGCTTCGGCGCCGGCGCCCTTGTGCAGGAGGTCTACGACAACACGAACCATGAGGACCCCCGCGGCACGCTGGTGGGCTTCATCTCGGACGAGAAAGCCGACGCCGTGTTCGAGCTCAGCGCCGAAGACCGCCGCCGGGCCATCCTCGAATCGATTGCTTCCTTCCTGGGCGACAAGGCCCTGGATCCCGAGGTCTACTACGAGTCCGACTGGGGCTCGGAGGAATGGACCCGCGGAGCCTATGCCGCAAGCTACGACCTCGGCGGACTGCACCGGTACGGCAAGGACCAGCTCAAGCCGGTGGGCCCCATCTACTGGTCCTGCTCCGACCTGGCGGCCGAGGGCTACCAGCACGTCGACGGCGCCGTCCGGATGGGGCAGATCACGGCGGCCAGGATCGTCGCCGCCGCCGACCGCGCGTCGGTCTCCCAGTAATAACCCCGAATAGTTCAGTTCAGTTAGGAGAGCGGCCAGATGCGTTACGTAGTGGGGTACTCAGCCAACGCCAGAGGCCATGATGCGGTCAATCTGGCCGTCTCCCTGGCGCTCGGGCGTGGAGCGAGCCTGGACCTGGTGCTGGTGGTGCCCGAGGTGCAGCAGTTCGGGCACGCCCACGCACCGAACGCTGGCTTCGAAAATCTGCTCAATGAGCAGGCCCAGGAGTGGCTCGACCAGGCGCTGGCGCTGGTTCCATCCGGTGTCCCGGCGCAGGCCCACATCCGCACCGGTGATTCGGACGCGCACGCGCTGATCGAGGCAGCCGAGGAACTGGGCGCGGACATGCTCATCATCGGCGCAACCAGCAACGGTATCTTCAAACGGTTCACCATCGGGTCGATGGCCAGCGCCCTGCTCCACGCCTCGACGGTTCCGGTGGCCCTCGCCCCGCACGGTTACCACCGCCAGGAGTCCCTGACCAGGATCAGCTGCGGGCTCGGAACCCGGGCCGGCGCCGAGAAACTGCTCGATTTTGCCCTCGGCATGGCCGCGAACCGGGAGGTGCCGCTGCGCGTGGTGTCGCTCCTGGCGCTCGACGGCGATGCCAGCGGTCCCGGTGGTGCTGGCGATGCAGCCGGCGCCGCGGAGGCGGCGCGGGAGTATGCGGCCAAGCACTTGGCCGCCGCCCTGCCCGGCGCCGAACAGGAGGTCCGGGAGGAGGCGAAGGCGGAAGTCGTCGTCGCACAGGGCCGCAGCATCGAGGAAGCCGTGGACCGCCTGGACTGGGAAGAGGGCGAGGTCCTGCTGATCGGATCCAGCAGGCTGGCCACAGGCCGGTCCATCTTCCTTGGCAGCACGGCGAACCGCATTCTGCGCGCCCTGCCGGTGCCGATGATCGTGGTTCCGAGCGACTACGAACTCAAGCACCTCAACCGAACAGCTTCGAATGACGTCCCCGGAGAGGCAGAAAAATGAGCACCGAACACGCAATGTCCCAGGCCTCGCAGCCCGGTCAGCACGGCCTGCAGCGCGACCACCACGGGCTGAGTGAGAAGGGCCTCAAAGCGGGATCAGTGGGCCTCATTGGCGCCGTCGTCATCGGCATTTCCTGTATCGCCCCGGCGTACACCCTCACGGCGGCCCTGGGTCCCACCGTCGCCGAGGTCGGCGTGCACCTGCCCGCGATCTTCCTGGTGGGCTTCATTCCGATGCTGCTGGTGGCGCTCGGCTACCGGGAGCTGAACAATGCCATGCCCGACGCCGGCACCTCCTTCACCTGGGCCTCGCGGGCGTTCGGTCCATGGATCGGCTGGATGGGCGGCTGGGGCCTGATAGCGGCGACCATCATCGTGCTCTCAAACCTGGCCGCCGTCGCGGTGGACTTCTTCTACCTCATGCTGGCGCAGCTCACCGGCAACCCGGACCTCGCCGACCTCACCACTAACCTGCCGCTGAACATCGCCACCACCCTGGTGTTCATCGCCCTCGCCTGCTGGATCTCCTACCGCGGCATGGAAACCACCAAGACCGTCCAGTACGTGCTCGTCGGATTCCAGCTGCTGGTCCTTGGCTGGTTCTCCGTCGCTGCGTTCAGCCACGTCGCCAACGGCACCGCCTTTGACGCCACTGCCATCGCCCCGGACT
>JBKPJW010000571.1:0-2110 GCA_046730875.1 Actinomycetota bacterium
ACTTCGCGGCACGAGTGTTCCGGAAAACGCCGGAAGCCGCCCCCTTTCAGTCGCCCGCATTCGCAACTGAGCTGATTGAGGCGCCGCGGGCGTAACGCCCGCTCCGCGCATCCGGGCACGTACCGCCCACCCCCACACCAAACTCCCGCGCCGCGATTGGCGCAGAAACAAAGGCGAAAATATCATGACAGTCACTGACCTCGAGCGGTTCACAGTCCGACGTTCGTCAACGGAACAAAGCTCTGCCAGCGTCTTGCCCCCCGTTTTGCCTCCGACGGGGCACTTCATCGGCGGAAAGGTAGTCCCCGGATCCGGGACCCGGCTGATCGACGTCGTCGACCCCACCACGGAGCAGATCATCACGTCCGTGAAGGCCGGCACAGTCTCGGATGTGGATGTTGCGGTTGAGGCGGCCGTGGCGGCCCAGAAGTCCTGGGGCAACACGACACCGAAGGAACGCTCCGAGGTGCTCTCCCTGATCGCCAACATCGTTGAAGCCAACCGTGAAGCCTTCGAAATCATTGAGTCCGCCAACACCGGCAAACCGCGAACCGTCGCGGAAGACGATGTCTCCAGCACCATCGACACCTTCCGATTCATGGCCGGAGCGTCCCGCACGTTGACATCCATGGCAGGTGGCGATTACGCCACCGGCCACACCTCGGTCATCCTCAGGGAACCCGTCGGCGTCGTCGGCGTCATCACCCCCTGGAACTACCCGCTGCTGATGGCTGCCTGGAAGATCGCGCCCATCCTGGCCGCCGGAAACAGCATTGTCCTCAAGCCTTCGGAACAGACTCCGCTCTCGACGCTAAAGCTGGCAGAACTTGTGGCCGGGCGCATCCCGGACGGCATTCTCAACGTCGTAACGGGGCAAGGCCGAACCGTCGGGCAACGACTCGCCGAACACCCTGATGTCGCCCTCGTTGCGCTGACGGGGAGTGTCGTCAGCGGGCAGGCCGTGGCAGAGACCGCGGCCCGGTCCGTCAAACGCGTCCACCTGGAACTCGGCGGCAAGGCCCCTGTTGTTGTCTTTCCCGACGCCGACCTCCGCGCGGCCGCCGCCGGCGTGCGAAACGCCGGCTTCTGGAATGCCGGCCAGGACTGCGGCGCCGCCTGCCGCGTGCTCGTCCACGAATCCGTGGCCGAGGAGTTCACCGAGCATCTTGTACGCGAAGTCGGCACGCTCGTCATCGGCGCTCCAGGGGCAGGGGACGACGTCGAGATCGGTCCCATGATTTCGCGCCCGCACTTCGAACGCGTGAAGGAATCGCTTGCCGAAGCCAAGGCTGCCGGTCTCCAGATGGCCATCGGCGGCTCAGCCCTGGAGGGCCCCGGCTACTTCATTGAACCCACAGTGATCACCAACGTACCGGCCGGGGCGCATATTGCGACCCACGAAATCTTTGGTCCCGTCGTTTCCGTCGAATCCTTCAGTTCCACTGAAGAAGCCATTACCCGGGCAAACGAGAGCCCCTACGGCCTCTCCGCCTCGGTATGGACCCGGGATGCGAGCCTCTCGCTCAGCGTTCCGAAGAAACTCGATTTCGGCACTGTCTGGGTCAATTCACACCTGGTGTTGGCCTGCGAGGTTCCGTGGGGTGGATTCAAGGGATCCGGCTACGGCCGCGACCTCTCGTTGTATGCCTTGGACGATTACTCCCGGACCAAGCACGTCATGATCAACCACGGCGCATAAGCGCTAAGAACAGCATCGGAGCCCAGCGATGACCGCCACAAATCATCATCACACGGCGTCGTCGGCACGCGCCGCGACCCCGTCCGCTCCCTTCGGGACAGACGTAACCTGGACCAACTGGGGCGGCAACCAGAGCGCCACGCCGGCCTTCACCGTCCGGCCGCGGAACGAACAGGAAGCGCTCGACGCCGTCCGGTTCGCCATCCGCGAAGGCCTGCCCGTACGCGCGGTCGGCTCAGGGCATTCGTCCTCACCGCTTGTCCAGACGGGCGGCGTCCTGATGGACATGTCCGCGCTCTCGGCAATCACCGGCACCGACCTCATGCGGCGCCGCGCGAGGGCCCTGGCCGGCACCACCATCAACGCCTTCGGCGATCGGCTGTGGGAGCAGGGGCTGGCACTGGGCAACCA
>JBKPJW010000572.1:0-1891 GCA_046730875.1 Actinomycetota bacterium
CCTGCCCGCGGACCCGCTGGCCGCCTTCAAGGCCAGCGGCTACCAGAAGAAGATCAACGAGGACCGCGTCGGCGGCCAGCAAGCCGGATGGGGAGCATAAGCAGGCATGAACATGCAGAACACAGCCAACAAGACTGTTCAAGAACTGATCTCCCGCTCCAACCGCCTGGGCGCGGACAAGCGGAACACCAACTACGCCGGCGGCAACACCTCCGCCAAGGGCACCGAAAAGGACCCGGTCACTGGCGAGGACGTCGAGCTCCTGTGGGTCAAGGGCTCCGGCGGGGACCTGGGCACGCTGAAGGCCGAAGGCCTGGCCGTGCTGCGGCTGGACCGGCTGCAGGCGCTGAAAAACGTCTACCCCGGCGTCGAGCGTGAAGACGAAATGGTGGCGGCTTTCGATTACTGCCTGCATGGCAAGGGCGGCGCCGCCCCCTCGATCGACACCGCCATGCACGGCCTGGTCGACGCCGCGCACGTGGACCACCTGCACCCGGACTCGGGCATCGCGATCGCCACCGCCGCCGACGGCGAGGCCCTCACCAAGGAGATCTTCGGCGGGAAGGTCGCCTGGGTCCCGTGGCGGCGCCCGGGTTTCCAGCTGGGCCTGGACATCGCCGCGATCAAGGACGCGAACCCGCACGCCGTCGGCACCATCCTCGGCGGCCACGGCATCACCGCCTGGGGCGCCACTAGCGAGGAAGCCGAAGCCAACTCGCTGTGGATCATCGAACAGGCCGAGCAGTACATCAAGGACCACGGCAGGAATGAACCGTTCGGGCCGAAGCTGCCCGGCTACGCCGCCCTCCCGGAGACCGAGCGGCGCGCCAAGGCCGCCGCCCTGGCCCCCGTGATCCGCGGCCTCGCCTCCACGGACAAGCCGCAGCTGGGCCACTTCAGCGACGACGCCGCGGTCCTGGAGTTCCTCGAGGCCGCCGAGCACCCCCGGCTCGGTGCCCTGGGCACGTCCTGCCCGGATCACTTCCTGCGCACCAAGGTCAAGCCGCTGGTCCTGGACCTGCCCGCCGACGCCCCGGTCGAGGACGCTGTTGCCCGGCTGAAGGAACTCCACGCCGCCTACCGCGAGGACTACCAGGGGTACTACGATCGGCACGCGACCCCGGAGAGCCCTGCCCTGCGCGGCGCGGACCCGGCGATCGTGCTGGTGCCCGGGGTGGGCATGTTCTCCTTCGGGGCGAACAAGCAGACCGCGCGCGTGGCGGGGGAGTTCTACCTGAACGCCATCAACGTCATGCGCGGCGCCGAGGCCCTCTCCAGCTACGCCCCGATCGAGGAATCCGAGAAGTTCCGCATCGAGTACTGGGCCCTGGAAGAGGCGAAGCTGGCCCGGATGCCCAAGCCGAAATCGCACGCCGGCCGGATCGCCCTGGTGACCGGGGCGGCGTCGGGCATCGGCAAGGCGATCGCCACCCGCTTCGCCGCCGACGGCGCGTGCGTGGTCATCGCGGACCTGAACCTCGAGAACGCCGAAAAGGTCGCCGAGGAACTCGGCGGCGCCGACGTCGCCATCGGCGTGCAGGCCGACGTCACCGACGAAGCCCAGATCGCCGCCGCGATCCAGGAAGCCGTCCTGGCCTTCGGAGGCCTGGACCTGGTGGTCAACAACGCGGGCCTGTCCATTTCCAAGCCGCTGCTGGAAACCACCGAGAAGGACTGGGACCTCCAGCACAATGTGATGGCCAAGGGCTCCTTCCTGGTGGCCAAGGCCGCGGCGAAGGTCATGATCGGCCAGGACATGGGCGGGGACATCATCTACATCTCCTCCAAGAACTCCGTGTTCGCCGGCCCGAACAACATCGCCTACTCCGCGACCAAGGCCGACCAGGCCCACCAGGTGAGGCTGCTCGCCGCCGAGCTCGGCGAGTACGGG
>JBKPJW010000573.1:0-4460 GCA_046730875.1 Actinomycetota bacterium
GCTCCACAGTGCAGCCATGGCCACTGCCCAAATCCAGCGGCGTCTCCCCAGGGCCCGTGGGAGGGCAAATGCCTGCGCGACGCCCAGGACGAGGCCGTTCAGCGCTCCCATGAGGGCAAGATCGGGTAGGGCGGTGCGGTAGCCCACGACGGCGGCCCCCAGGGCCAACCCGGCGCTCATGCCGAGGACGGTCGCCGGGATCCAGGTGCGGGGCCGAAGCCTGTTGCTGCTGGTCAGTGCCTGGCCGGCGCCGATGATAAGTCCGGCGATGGCACCGCCGGTGAGCGCGGAGAGCGGGGCGTCGATGCGGCCGCTGATCATGGTGGCGGCATATCCTCCCACGGGCAGCGTCAGGAAGCTGGTGGTCCAAAGCAGCCAGGCCCGAATATTAGCTGATCGCGCAATCTTGGGGTGGGTCATGGTGTCATTTCCTTACGCATGCCGGTGGTGGCCGTGGTGTGCGGAGATGGAGGCGGATGCGGTGTCGGCGGCGCCGGGGGCGGCGCTTGCTGCCCCCCTGGAGGATCGCATCAGCATGCTGATACCCAGGACGGCGATCCAGAGTCCCCAGCCGGTGCTTCCCATGGGACCGGCGAGGTCCCAGACAGGGAATCCGGGGATGGCGGTGGCCAGGATGTCGCCCTGATTCAGCAGATAGATGCCGCTGGTGATGAGGCCGGTGGCGCCTACCCATCGGGGAAGAATGCCGCTGCGAAGGATCAGGATGCTGACAGTGACCGACCACGCGATAACCAGCAGCTGGCCCAGATGCTCACCCAGCAGCGCCCCGCCAAATTGGTGCTGTGCTGTCCAGGCAGCGGCCACCGCGGTACGTGTCTGTCCGTCCCCTGTGACGTAGGCGGTGGCCAGTGCCGGGACGACGAACACCCAGCGCAGGAACCCGATGAGTGACAAAATCACAGAGGCGGCTCCGGCCAAGGTGGCAACCTTCAAGGCGGAATTCCCCTGGAGGCCCAGCGCCGCCGGCAGGAGCAGGATCGGGACGGCAAGGAGCCCGTAGGTCCAGGCAGCAGCGAACCAGACCCAGACGAGGGCTGGGCCACCGGCTGTAAAGGCAGGCAGCACTACATCTGCTGGTTCCCTAAGCACGTCCGGCCAGTCGAACATCGCCGAAAGCGCTGTGGCTACCGTCGCGAACGCCAGGGAGCTGATAAGAAACAGCCCGCCAGTAACGATGCGGGTCCTCGTTGTTGTGGTGTTCACGACGATCTCCCTATCGGATCTCTGTACACTGTACAAATTGTACGGTGTACAAATCGTGTACGCTGTACAGAAGAAAGTCAAGAGAGGACCTAAATGACCACACAGGCACGCAGTTCCAAGCCGGGTCCGCGACGCACCCTCACAGAGGACGAAATCATGGACGCCGCGCTCGACCTCCTCGATGAGGGCGGTGTCAATGCTGCATCAGTCCGGGGCATCGCTGCCAGGGTCGGCGTCGCACCTAATGCGGTCTACACGTATTTCCCTGATAAGGCGGCAGTCGTGAAGGCCATCGTCGAGCACCTGCTAGGGCAGGTGGATCTGGCGGTGTTCTCGGACCGCAACGTTCCGTGGCGCCAGCGGATTGAATCCCTGGCGTTGAAACTCCGGGAGCGGCTGACCGCGCACCCGGGAGCCGTGAACTTGATGATTGGCGGGCCTATGGACGGCCCGCGGGCTCTTGCCCTGAACGAACACCTTATGGAAACGCTGCGGGACTCCGGGCTCGACGCAGCCGAGGCCGCCAGGGCGTCTTACCTGCTGATCGTTTATGTATTCGGCTCAATAGCCCTTGAGGCGGCAGAGCTGGGTGACGGCCCGAGGGGATCTTCGGAGGCCGAAAGAATTTCCGCCCGCTACGAGGATTTCTCGGCCATACCGGCCGGAACGTATCCCCTGTCCGCCGGAGCGGCAACAATCATGGCCACCTACGTCTCCACCGAACAGTACAGGTGGGGGCTCCACAAAGTTCTTGACGGCATTGTCGGGGCGCCCGGCTAAAGGCCCATGAACCGGTGTCTTCTCGCTTGGGCCCGGTGGCCCCCGAAGTCCCCACAACCGGCCGCTCCAAGGTTTGGACAGGCTTTCCGCAGGGTGGGGCGGGTAGATCTGGACGCATGCCGTGGGACTCCCGCGGGGGAGTTGGGTCTCCGCAATATGGGATTTAGTAAGGGGAAAATCACCATGTCAATCAGATCAGCCCGTCGTGGCAGGACCACCCAGGCCGTCCACATCGAGCCTGGGCATCCGCCCGGCAGGCTGCGCTGGTTGTCGTCCGTTGCTGTAGGGATCATGTTGGCGGCCGCCTTGGCTCCACTGGCAATCGTGCCCGCGCGGGCCGCTGTAGCCGGGGTTAGCCCGGTAGATGCGCAGACCGGCTTCCCCACCTGGTATTCGGACGGAACCGTCAAACTGCAGCTGTGCTACATGGCCGGATCCGGCTGCCTTTCCGAGCCGCCGAACCCCGACGCCCCGGCGTCGTATCCTGACAATTTTCCCGATGAGGCATTCTGGTTCCAGGCCGCGGCCGAGGGAGGGACCCTTCTCTATGAAGCCGCCCTCGAGGCGGCCCACGCCAACGAGGCCGTGATTCCGGGAGACCAGCAAGGATTCGCCCGGCTGCGCTTCAACATGGACGGCCTCGTGCCGGGCGCCACCTACACATTCCGGCATCCCTACGGAGTGAACACCTTCACGGCCGATCCGCCGGGCGGGAAAAGGCCGGGCGAGATCAAGGCGACCATCGACGCCGGCCTCTGCACACCCTCACCCCGCGTTCCTTGCGACTGGATCGGTGTTGGGGAAGCGTTCCTCGGGGACTACCAAGACGGCGCCACGGCCACGTTCCTTCGGCAGATCGGAGCCCCGGCGGGCACCATTGGCGATATCAATACCGCCCGCCCTGTCACCGGCGCTCCGTCCGGCCTCAATGCCGTGATCGTGGAAGGGCCCGATGCGGGAGGTCCGGGCGTCAATACGCTGCAAATCGATAATTTCACCGTCCAGGGCCTGATCTACGACGGTCCGGACGCTGCCCCGTCCACACCGGATCTGGCAGCTGCCAGCGACACCGGACGCTCCAGTGCGGACAACATCACCAACAACACCACGCTCACTTTTACCGGCACTGTTCCAGGCGTAGGCGCTGCGGAAGCACCGGTGGAGATTATCGTGGACGGCGCCGCGACGCCCGGCGCAGCTACCACCACGGTCAACGGTGCCTACTCGGTGCCTTTGGATGCCGCACTGGCGCAGGGACAACACCGTGTGCAGGCGCGGACGCCTAATCCGGCCTACAGTGTAGACCCCGAGACTGGCCTGCCTGCCGATCCTGCCGTACCGAAGTACCTGACGTCCGGCACGCTCTTCCTTACCGTCGATACGACGGCGCCGACGACGTCCATCATCGCCCCGTTCCCGTCCAACCCGACCGCGGATACAACTCCCACCGTGAGCTACCGGAGCGATGAACCGGGGGCCTCGCATGAATGCCAGCTGCTGCCGAGCAACAGCTCGTGGGATCCCACTTGCGTCTCGCCCAAGTCCTACGACATGCAACTCAACGGCAACTACACCTTCAACGTGCGGGCAACCGACACAGCGGGCAACGTCGGGGCGCCGGCCACGTTCTCCTGGCGAATTGGTGAACTGGACACCGTAGCGCCGGCCCTGACCGCGCAATCGCCTGCACCGGACGCGACGGGAGTACCGTCCCTCAGCACCGTGACGGCCACGTTCTCCGAGGCGGTGAACGGCGTGAACGGTACGTCGTTCGTCCTGCAGGATGCGAATGGCGTAGTGGTGCCGGCCTCAGTGACCTATGACACGGTGGCCCGAAACGCGACCCTGGATCCGACGGATCCGCTGGCGAGCAGCACGCGGTACACGGTGTCCATGAAGAACACCATCACTGATGCCGCGGGCAACGCATACGCCGGCGCCACCTGGGCCTTCAATACGGCGGATACCGTCGCTCCGACCGTGACAACGCGGACGCCTGCAGCGGCCGCAACCGCCGTTGTTGCCGGCACGAATGTCACGGCCACGTTCAACGAAGCCGTCCAGGCGGTCAGCGGTGCGACGTTCACGCTGCGGACAGGCACGGCCGCCGGAACCGGCACCGCAGTGGCGGGGGCGGTGACGTACGACGCCACCACACGGGTTGCCACGTTGAACCCGACGGCCGACCTGGCCGCCGGAACCACCTATACGGCCACGCTGACCGGCGGCGGCACGGCGATCCGGGACGCGGCAAACAACGCGCTGGCGACCACCAGCTGGACATTCACCACCGCGGCACCGGCTGACACGGTGGTCCCGACGGTGACGGCCCGCAGCGCTGCTGCGAATGCCACCGGGGTGAGCCAGGCGGCGGATGTCACGGCCACGTTCAGTGAGGCTGTCGCCGGAGTCAGCGGTACGACGTTCACGCTGCGGAACGCGGCCGGAGCTGCGGT
>JBKPJW010000574.1:0-1512 GCA_046730875.1 Actinomycetota bacterium
TCCTCATTGGTGACCGCGATGTCACCGACGTTCCGCCGAAGGACCGCGACATCGCAATGGTCTTCCAGAACTACGCCCTGTACCCGCACATGACCGTTGCGGACAACATGGGCTTCGCGCTGAAGATCGCCGGCGTCAGCAAGGAAGAGCGCGCCGAGCGCGTCCGTGAGGCAGCCAAGCTGCTCGACCTCGAACCGTACCTGGACCGCAAGCCGAAGGCACTCTCCGGCGGCCAGCGCCAGCGTGTTGCCATGGGCCGCGCGATTGTGCGTAACCCGCAGGTCTTCCTCATGGATGAGCCGCTGTCCAACCTTGATGCCAAGCTGCGCGTGCAGACCCGCACCCAGATCGCGTCCCTGACCCGCCGCCTCGGCGTCACCACGGTCTACGTCACCCACGACCAGGTCGAGGCCATGACCATGGGCGACCGCGTCGCGGTGCTGAAGGACGGCCTGCTGATGCAGGTCGACACCCCGCGCAACCTCTATGACAAGCCGAAGAACGTCTTCGTGGCCGGCTTCATCGGCTCCCCCGCCATGAACCTGCTGGAACTCCCCGTCGTCGACGGCGGCGTGCAGTTCGGCGGGACCGTCTACCCGGTACCGCGCGACGTCCTCGAAGAGGCCCACGGCCAGACCGTGACCCTCGGATCCCGGCCGGAAGACCTGGAGACCACGGCACAGGGTGAAGGCCTGCAGGTCGAGGTCGACGTCGTCGAAGAACTCGGCGCCGACGCCTACGTCTACGGCCACACCACGCTGGACGGCAAGAGCCACGACATCGTGGCGCGCGTCGACGGACGCCGCCCCCCGATGAAGGGTGAGTCCATCTGGGTCCGCCCGCAGTCGGGTCACGTGCACCTGTTCGACACCAAGACCGGCCTGCGCCTCGGCGACTAGTCCCAGGCGCTACTGACGGCGGTCCTCCCCAGTGGAGGGCCGCCGTCGGGCTTTAACTGCTCCGCTTTAGGCGCGCCCCCATAAATACGGAAGAATTGATACATGACCGAGGAAAACCGCATGACCGAGGAAAACAGCGCCCAGTGGCATGACGAACCCACCGACTACGGTCAGATCGGGAAATTGCCGCGGTATGAAGCCGCCAGCGCGAACGATGCCAAAACCTCCATGGTGTCCAGCTCGCTGAGCATCACGGCAGCCGCCACCGAGCCCGAGCTCCTGGACCTGCCCTGGCACATTGCCCTCGAAGACTGGCCCGCAGAGTACTTGGCTGCCCTCCCCCGCGGCATCTCACGGCACATTGTGCGCTTCGCCCACCTTGGCGGTTCGGTCATCGCCATCAAGGAAACCTCTGAGCACGTCGCCCGGCACGAGTACCACATGCTCCGCAAGCTCGCCCGGTTGGACGTGCCCGGCGTGGAGCCGGTGGCAGTCATCACCGGACGCACCACCCCGGACGGCCGGCCGCTGAACCCGGTGCTGGTCACCCGGCACCTGAAGTTCTCCATGCCTTACCGCGCGCTCTTTTCACAGATGCTGCGCAAGGACACTC
>JBKPJW010000575.1:0-9528 GCA_046730875.1 Actinomycetota bacterium
GGGTTGCGACGGACTGGAAATCGCCTGCTGGGGTGACCACCTGGATCCTTGGCGCTGGGATGACGACGCTTACGTCCAGGGGAAGCTGGACATCCTTGAACGTCACGGCCTCAAGGTGTGGACGATTTCCAACCACCTCAAGGGCCAGGCCGTCTGTGACGACCCGATCGACGAACGGCACCGCGGCATCCTGCCCGACGTTGTGTGGGGCGATGGCGATCCTGAAGGGGTCCGCCGTCGTGCTGCCGAGGAACTGAAGAACACCGCCCGGCTCGCCGCCAAGCTGGGAGTAAAGACGGTGACCGGCTTTACCGGATCGTCCATCTGGAAGTACGTGGCGATGTTCCCACCCGCCACCGAAAAGATGGTCGACGCCGGCTACCAGGACTTTGCGGACCGGTGGAATCCCATCCTCGACGTCTTTGACGAGGTCGGTGTGCGGTTCGCCCATGAAGTGCACCCGTCCGAGATCGCGTACGACTATTGGACAACTCAGCGCACCCTCGAGGCGATCGGTCATCGCGAGGCCTTCGGGCTGAACTGGGATCCGAGCCACATGGTGTGGCAGGACATCGACCCTGTGGGGTTCCTGTGGGATTTCAAGGAGCGCATCTACCACGTCCACTGCAAGGACACGAAGAAGCGTCTGGCCAACGGCCGCAACGGCCGGCTCTCATCCCACCTGCCCTGGGCCGACCCGCGGCGCGGCTGGGACTTCATCTCCACTGGCCACGGTGACGTCCCGTGGGAGGACGCGTTCCGCATGCTCAATGCCATCGACTACCGCGGCCCGCTGTCCGTGGAATGGGAAGACGCCGGCATGAACCGCCTGGAGGGTGCTCCAGAGGCGCTGGCGTTCGTGCGGCGGCTCTCCAGCTACGAACCGTCCGCGGCGGCCTTCGACGCCGCTTTCAGCACGAAGTAGCACAAGCAGAACGGCCGGTCCCGGGTACTTCGGGGACCGGCCGTTCTGCTTGTCCAGTTGTAGTTTTGAGCTTTTGGTTAGACTGCAGCGCGGACGGCCGACGCTGACCCGGCCAGGCAAGTCTCCGCCAGAACCAAATGCCTGCGCGTCATCTCTGTCGGGTCATCCTGCAGCCACTCGTGGCCGCCCCATTCGCTGGTCAGCGTGCCTGTGAAACCGTTCCTGCCGAGCAGGCTGCCGAGGTCATGCAGCGGCTGCGAAACCCGTGCGCCGTCGTCGTCCAGGTCCCAGAACTTCAGATGGAAGGCACCCACCAGGGGAAGGACACCTAGCAGTTCTGTGGCGTCAATGCGGCCGAAGCGGATGAGTAGGTTCATAAACAGCGTGTGAATGCGTGGCGGTACCTTCCCTGCGCGGAGCAGTGCCGTCGCAGCTTCGAGGGTCGTCGGATCCCGCCAATCATGCTCCAGGCGCACCAGGAGGTCCGCGGGCAGGCCTCCCCGCCGCACTTCTTCGAGGTAGGTCACGGGAAGGGCCGGCATGAGCATGCTGATGTCGACGAGAACGCGGACATGATCGTCCGCTAGCCCTGCGATCGTGTCCAGCGCCGGGGCAACGGCCGGGTTGTCGGGCGTTTGTTGCCCTTGGATCTCTTCGTACAGGATCAGGTCGAGCTCGTGCAGAAGCGGCTGTACCAGCGCGAGCAGTTCGGTGCCCGCCTGTCCGATCGGCAGCCGCACCCCAGAGGCGCCGACCCGGTGTGCCGCATGGAGCTGGGGGACCAGGAAGTCCCGACGCTCCTGCAACGACCGGCGGCGGGTTGCCGATGTGAAGTCATCAAGGCTGGCACCGACGATGCTGACGCGTCCCCCTTTTGCGGCCAGGGAATCGCGCAGCGCGTCCACCTCCGCGTCCTGCGGAGCGGGGAAGGACCGCCATAGCAGTCCAGGTTCGAGTTCAATTGTTTTCGTTACGGAATCCGCTATGCCGGTAACGATGTCCTGGGCAGCCCTGCGGGCGGCGGTGATCTCTGGTGTCCAGTTGAATGAGCTGGCGCAGAGGGTCCAGCTGTCAGGAATTTCGGGGGGCATGGGGCGCCTTTCCATTTATGCTTGTTAATGACAAACTTATGTCACTTTTAGGATTAAGGATAGGTGCCATGTTGCAAAACGCTTTGCGCGAAGATGCGCTGACGGCCAGACCACGGGGTTTTGAGCTTCGAATGGGCCTTCCCTGGATCCGCTCGATGCCCTTGTCGAGCGTGGCCGGCCTCGCATTGGAGATCGACGGCGTTCCGCTGGAAGCAGCGGAGTTGACGGTGGTTCTCGGCGCCCGCAACGTGGGGGTAGATTCACTGCAGGCAGAGTCCGGCTGGTGGTTCGTGCAGGACAGGCTGGTCCTGACCGGCGGGCGCGAACTCGATCCCGGCCTTCACGCCGTGGCCGTCGATTTCCAGCTGCTGGTGCCCTACCTGCAGGCACGTCCCGGTTCCCCGCTGGTCCTGCCGTTCCATCTGGAGGCCCGGCTTGAACTTGACCGGGCGCCGGTGCCCAGCGTGTCCCGCGACGTGGCCTGAGTAGGCTCAGGCCACGTCCGGCTCACTTTTTTGAGAGGCAGGTTCTCCGGCTGCCACCCAGTCGTTGAACATGCCCCGCACCATCGGCTCAAGCGTGGTGGGCCACCAGTCGCCGCCTTCTACGGCTTCGCCGAGGTCTCCGGGCGTGGGGATTGTGACCTTCCCGGTGGCCGCCCACTCCGCGCTACGCGGGAACAGGGCGCGGAAAGCGGGATGTCCGATGGCCTGCACGTTGTGGCCGATGCCGATCGAGACGGACCGACCCTCGCCGTACTCAACGGCCCACGCCAGCGGGTGCTCTTCCCCCATCCCTGGCAGGCTGCGCCACTGTGAAGGGACCTGGGTGTAGCGCAGGGGGTTGTCCCACCCCTTCAGCAGGACGGTCTTCCTGACGCCCTCCGGCCACTTGAGGCCCACGTAGAGGTCGTCGTTGTAGTGCGGGAATTCCGCCGGCCAGTTCGCGGTGATGGGGTGGGGCTCCGCGGTATGCACCAGGAAATCGTTGTTCGGCGCCCGCCGGGAAGTCTCCTCGCGCATGACCCCGCCGAGCAGACGCTCGTACTCGGGCTCCCAACCCACGCCGCCGGCGAGCGTCGGGTGGTAGGCGATGAGGCCCTTGCCGCCCGCAACAAAATCAAAGAGGGCCTGCTCCGCGACGGGCCCGAAGCGCTCCTCCGCAACATCGCGCCAGGGGTCGGAACGGCCGTAATAGTTGAGGATGACCAGGTCGTAAGGTTTCAGCGTTTCAGCCGTGGCTCCGCGGAACTCTTCGGTAACGCGCACCTCGAACCGGCCCGTTTGCTCAAGGAGGTCCTTGAGGGCTGGTGTGGTCTTACGCCAATCGTGGTGGACGTCCGTCATGCCGGTGACGATGAGGGTCCTGATGGGTTCGGCCATAGTTCTGCACTCCTTCGTGTCGGGACTTACTTATGATCCGAAGGTACATTCTTAAGTCGAAAACAGGAAGAAGTGATCGGGCCGAACTTTAGGCCCGAACGGCGGGACGTTCCGGGGACGGCCGGCCCTCTGCGAACCAGCGGGGGAAGGTGACGTCGAACAGCTGCTCGCGGGCCAGCTCAGCTCCGCCGCGCAGCGGTTCGCGCTCATCGTTTACCGAGAGCGTGATCGTCAGATCGCGGGTGGCGAGCGGCAGTGACAGTTCATAGACCCGCTGGCGCACCTCGGCCAGGAACACTTCGCCGGCGGAGGCGATGGCGCCGCCGATCACAATGACTCCTGGATTGAACATGTTCACCAGGGCTGAAATGGTCTCGCCTGCCACCCGTGCCGACTTCTGGATGAGGGTGATGGCCAGGGGGTCCCCGTCGTGAGCTGCCAGGGTGATGTCCTCGAGGGTGAGCGCTCCCTTTGTCGCACTCGGGGCCAGGGAGCTGCTGGCACCTTCCTTGATGGCCTGTTCGGCATCCCGGACCAGGGCCCAGCCGCCGGCAACCGCTTCCAGGCAGCCGATCTTGCCGCAGCGACATTGTGCGTCGGAATCGGAAACCCGGACGTGTCCAATGTCGCCCGCGGCCCCGTTGGCACCACGATGAATCCTGCCCTTGGACAGCAGGCCCGCTCCAACTCCTGAGCCGATCTTGCAATAAATAAGGTCTGCCAAGGAGTCGCGCCGCCGGGCACGTTCACCGAGGGCAAGCAGGTTGGAGTCGTTATCTACCCATACCGGTGCACTGAACCGTTCCTCGAATGGCGTGCGGACATCGTAACCGTTCCACCCCGGCATGATCGGGGGCGCCACCGGCTGCCCCGAAGCGAAGTCCACCGGGCCCGGAAGCCCCACCACTACACCCCACACGGGCACCTTGGCGTCTTTCTTCAGGATGTCGTCAATCAGGGACATTACCGCGTCGATGGTCTTCTCCGGACCTTGTGCGATATCCCAGGGGCGGTGCGTGTGTTCCAGGATGTCGCCGTCGAGAGCTGCTACGCCGACCCTCATGTGAGCCGCTCCGAGGGCGCAGACCACGATCCGTCCCTGCTCCGCGCGGAAACGCAGAGTCCGGGGCGCTCGGCCCCCGGACGAGGCCCCGAACTCGCCATCGCCGAGGAAGCCTATCTGAATGGCCTGATCCACGCGCTGACTAACCACGCCTCTGCCCAGGCCGGTGACCTTGCCGATTTCAGGGCGCGTGGTGGCCTCGCCTGTGCGCACCAGGTTGACGATCCGCAGCAGGCTCGTTACTTCATCCGTCTGTGCTCCAAAGCGGAGAGTCGAGTCTGTCGTCATGGCAACAATTCTCACACATTCGGGTCGACTAAGGTGCGGCTTGATGCGACTATAGCTAAAACTTTTCCTACTTATGAATAATAGGAACATAAGAAGGGGGCCACGATGCCTTGGAATGTAGGGGTCCTTGGAGCCGGACCGGGCGTTGCGGCTCTTCATCTTCCGGTGCTGGGACGGCTGGCGGAGCACTTCAGAGTGGTGCACGTCGCCGATGCGGGAAGCGGCCGCGCCCAGGGTCTGGCTGAGCAGCTTGGTGCACGGTGGTCGGAGGGGGAGGCGGAACTGCTCGCGGACGTAGCGGTCGACGTGGTGGCCGTGTGTAGTCCGCCCGGTGAACATGGCCGCCAAATCCTGGCGGCAGTTGCCGCAGGCAAGCGGGCAATCTTCTGCGAGAAGCCGCTGGCCACCAGTAGGGAAGTAGCCGAAGAAGTCATTGCCGCGTGCCGGGCCGCCGGCACCATCCTTCTGGTGGGAACCAACCACTTGTTCGATGCGGCATGGGGGCGCGCAAAGCATCATCTTGTCGCCCTCGAGGGTCGGGTGCAGACAATCTCCGTAACGCTGGCGCTCCCGCCGAACGACAGGTACCACGGCCTGGTTGCAGAGGGGGGCCCTTTCCAGCCTGGGCGCCGGGGACGTCCTGACCTGAGTGATCCTGCAGTGGCGGCTGACATCTTGAGGCAGTTGCTGACGGGTCTCGCGATCCATGATCTTCCCGCCATTAGGGACATGGCGCCACGTATCGACGAAGTGGTTTACGCAAGAGTCGCTCCGCCGATCGGCTACCTCGTGGGATACCGGGCAAGCGGGATCCTGGTCCAGTTGGCGCTCACCATGCTTCCGCAAGGGCCGGATGCGCTCTGGCGGATGAGCATCGCCACGTCCCACGACCGTATCGAGGTCAACTTCCCACCCCCCTTCGTCCATGCCGGAAGCGCCGCCATCCGCGTGCGAAGCGTGGACGGGCAGTGGACGGAGTACCGACGGGATCCGGAAGACGGCTATGTGGCGGAGTGGCGTCTTCTCGCGTCGCTCCTGGACGGTGTGGCGCCGGTGGAGTACGACGAACTGCTTGCCGACTCGCAGTATGCCATCGACCTCGCCGACGCTGCGGCCGCGAAAGTAGTCCTTGAAGGAGTGTTCCAATGAGCCCAGCGGATCGAGGGCACGGCGTATTCGCTGCGTTGCCTTCCTACGTTGCCGCTGCTGCCGAACTTCCCCTCAGTGCCGCACTGACGAACGATGTCCGTGGCGCGGTGGCGATAGTGCCTGGATCCGGCGATTGGTGGCAAGGCCTGCTCGAAGCCCGGGCGGGAGGAGCAACAGCTGTGGTTATTGCAGACCCGCAAATGCTTCCGAGGGAAGCGATTGAATCACACTCATGGCCAGCCGACATTCCGGTCATCGTTGAGCGCCCCCGCCTGCGCCCCGACGTTGTCGCTGATGCGGTTCGCGCAAGAGGAGGCGAACCGGCCCGGATCGTCACCGTCGAGTGCGCTGCCCCCGCGGCAGGCCTTGATGCGGTAATCCGCGACGGCCTCGGCTGGGCACGGTCCCTGGTCCAGGGATCGTTGACACTTCGGTCGGGCACTGCCGCGGCCCAGGGCAGGATCGCACTCCTGGACTCAGCCGGGCCCGCCGGCGAATCAATTCCCACCACCCTTGCGGGGATAGCGTCGGGGGGCCTTCACCCCGGAGGTCTGCTCCAACTGTTGGCCCTCGGCGAGGTGAGGACGGAAGTAACCGTGGACCAACCGGCCGGGCTGACACGCCTGGAGACATCCACTGGGGACGGGACATTGAGGGCTTCGGAGTGCTATGAAGCATCAGCCCGCCTTGCACTTCGCCGGGCTCTTGCTGTCCGTTCGTCGGGCCAGCCCGTCAGGGACCTGGATGAGCTGCTCGAGGACAATGCCCTCACGTGGGCTCTGCTCGCGACCTGAAGGGGAGGCGTCATCAAATGTCTAATCCCTACATTGTTTTGTTGCTTTTAGACTAAAGTAGCGCTAGTGTGAGTAACGGCGCCGGGGTTCCTTGCGGACCCGTTCTCCGTCGTGATGGTGCGCCGGAGGCACAACACGTCGCGTCGACGGCCCGATCGTTCGGGTAGATCACTATGCCACTTTCACCTTTGAGACTCCGTCTCCTTGTTCTCTCCCTCCTCACGGTCTCTTTCCTCGGGGCCCTGGACCATACGGTGGTGTCCACATCCCTGGCCACCATCGCCGGTGAACTCGGCGCACTGAAACTGATGAGCTGGGTTGTTGTGGGCTACACCC
Source organism: Actinomycetota bacterium (assembly GCA_046730875.1). Taxonomy (GTDB): domain Bacteria; phylum Actinomycetota; class Actinomycetes; order Actinomycetales; family Micrococcaceae; genus Arthrobacter. Next base: position 7,029 of record JBKPJW010000575.1, read on the forward strand.
TCGCCAGCACCGTGCTGCTGCCCGTGCTCGGCAAACTGGGTGATGTGCTCGGAGCGCGGCGGATCTTCCTCGGTTCACTGGTCATGTTCCTGGCGGCCTCGCTGGCCTGTGGTTTCGCTCAGGACATGGCATGGCTCATCGCTTCGCGTGTCCTGCAGGGGATGAGCTCCGCGGGCCTGCAGCTGATGTCCCAGACCATCATTGCCCGGGTCACCACGCAGCGGGAACGGCCGCGCTACATGGCCATCATTGGTGCGGCTTTCCCTATCGCGATCCTCGTCGGCCCCGTGCTCGGCGGCGCCATCACCGATAACTGGGGCTGGCAGTGGGTCTTCTGGATCAATATTCCGGTCGGCGCAGCGGCCCTGGGCCTCGCATTGATCGCTGTTCCGCACCTGGAACCGGGACCCATGCCGCGCCACTTCGACGTCGCCGGGGCGGCTGTCTTCACCACTGCCCTGGTGGCCCTCGTGCTCGCCGTCACGTGGGCTGCCGAACGGAGCTCCGGCCCTGCCACCGTTGCCGCGCTGGCAGTCAGCATCGCGGGCTTTGTTGCCTTCTTTTTTATCGAACGGCGCGCTCCCGAGGCCCTCGTGCCGCTCCACTTCCTTGCCGACCGGACCATTGCGGCGGCCACTGCGCTATCGGCGATCATCGGCGTCGGCTTCTTCTCCATCACTGCCTACCTGCCCACATACTTCCAGATGGCGTACCGAACCAGCGCCACCGTGTCCGGCTTCGTCCCCATCGCAACGGTGTTTGGCATGCTGATCAGCAACCTCTTGACCGGATGGCTGGCCAGCCGGACCGGGCGTTACCGGATCTTCCCGGTCCTGGGAACTTCGTTGGGAGCGGCCGGACTCTTTGTGATGGCCGTACTGCCCGCCGGGCTTCCGCTGTGGGTGCCCATGATCGTGATGGGGGTTGTCGGGATGGGAACCGGAGCGTTTATGAGCCTAATCGTGGCCGTGGTCCAAGGGGCTGTTCCTGCCAGCCAGACCGGCACCATCACAGCGACCATCAACGTGGTGCGGCAAGTGGGATCAACGGTGGCGACGGCAATCATCGGCGGAGTCATCGGCTTCGGTGTCGCAGCCCTACTGCCGTCAGGCCTTGACGCGTCCACACTGACCCCGCAACTGGTCCACGCGGCGGACCCTGCAGTCCAGGCCAGCGTCGCCCAAATTTATGGTGCAGTCTTCACACCCATCTTCATCGCCTTGGCGGTTACCTATGGCGTCGGAATTATCGCGGCGCTTCTGCTCCCGCATGGCCGTCTCTCCGACGAACGGGTCCCCGCTCCCCACGCAACTTCCGAATCCCTTTCGGCCTGATCTCAAAAGGAGACATCATGTCCAACCCCACTATCGCCATCGTTGGCAGCGGGCCTATCGGCTCCACCTACGCACGGGTGCTCCTCGAGCAGGTCCCGAACGCGCGGGTGGTGATGTTCGAAGCCGGGCCGCAGCTGACGGAAGTTCCCGGTGAAAGCGTCCGGAACATTCCCGACCCTGTCGAAAAGGCCCGTGCGCGGGAAATGTCGCAGGGGCCGCAGGCAGGCGCCTACCGTGAATCGCTCGGCATCCCGGCCGGGACTGTTACCGAGGGAATGTTCACCGCCCGCCAGGGCACCCACCTGCTCGATTTCGGCGGAGCCGGCTCCGCCCATGCTTCCTCTTTTCCCGCAGCGGCAGCGGCCACCAACGTCGGCGGCCAAGGTGCGCACTGGACCTGCGCCACGCCGTCGCCGGCTTTCAGTGAAAAGATTCCGTTCATCGCAGATGGCGAGTGGGATGCGCTCGTCGACGACGCAAAGCAGTTGCTGCACGTCCACAGCGCAGCGTTCGCCGACTCCACTGTCGGGGAAGCCATTAGGTCCCTCCTTGACGAAGAGTTTCGCGCGGAACTGCCGGAGGGGTACGGAGTCGGTACCCTTCCGGTTGCCGGCGACCCGCAACCGGACGGCTCCGTGCGTTGGGCGGGCGCCGACGTCGTCCTCGGCCCGCTCATCGATAAGGACAGCCCGCTCTCTCAGCAGTTCGAACTCCGCGACCTCACCCTGGTCCGCCGCGTGGAACTGGACGGACACCGGGTCACCGGAGTCACTGTCCAGGACCTCCGCACGGGGGAGAGGTCGTTTGTAGCAGCGGACATCGTTGTGGTGGCCGCGGATGCCTTCCGCTCCCCGCAGCTCCTGTGGGCCTCCGGCGTACGGCCGAAGGCACTCGGGCACTACTTGACGGAGCACCCCGTCGTCATCTCCACGGTGGCGCTGGACGCCGAAAAAATGGGGCGGTACGCCACCGACGAGGACCTCAAAGCCGAACTGGCCCGGCGTGCTCAGAATCCGGCAGACCCCGTCGCTGCCGTGAATCGCATTCCGTTCTCTGAGCCCGAGCATCCCTTCTCCGTCCAGGTGATGTACACCGAAACCACGCCCTTCCCGATGGAGCCGGGAAACCCGTACTCCGAGAACCGCTGGGGCTACGTCAACATGGGC
>JBKPJW010000576.1:0-9116 GCA_046730875.1 Actinomycetota bacterium
CTGGCGGCCGGCACATCCAGCACCGCCCGCGTAGATGTGTTCGGAATGACCTGGGATAACGCCGGGAAGAACTCCTTCTCGGCCCCCTTCGCCTGGTCCGCTTAAGTGGCGGGCAGGAGCCGCCTGTCAGTTAGCCACCATGCCGCAGAGTTGGCGCTGATGGGGTGCGCCGCTCTGGCGTGGTATCTCACGATCTCAGGCCTTGCCGACATGTCCGTGGGCGCGGGAACCATGGGCCTCTGGGGTTTCTTGGGGGTGTGGGCGCTGATGATGGCAGCCATGATGCTGCCGGCGCTGGCGCCCTTCACTTCGACGTACCTCAGGTCCATCCGTGCCGTTCACAGCCGCCGAACCAGGGCCGCCCGGACTACCGGCCTGGTGGGCGGTTACCTTCTGACGTGGATTGGATTCGGACTCGTGGCGTATGCGGCCGCGGCGCTGTCCGGGCTGCTGGCCGAGGACGCGGCGGATATCGCACCCTGGGTGGGAGCTGGAGTGCTGATGGCGGCCGGCGCCTATCAGCTGACCCCACTGAAGGATTTCTGTCTCAGGCACTGCCGGTCACCCGTAGCATTCCTGTTGCATGTATCCGGATACAAGGGCCCCTTACGGGATGTCCGCGTCGGCATGTACCACGGCGTGTATTGCGTGGGCTGCTGTTGGGGGCTCATGGTGGTGCTGATTGCTGTTGGCGTGATGAACCTGGCATGGATGGCGGTGCTCACGGTAGTGATCTTCCTGGAGAAGACGTGGAAGTATGGGCCCGCCCTCAGCCGGGTTACCGGGGTCTCGCTGATCGTTTTCGCCCTGTTCGTCCCGGCACACCCGGAGCTGCTGCCCGGGCTCCACATGACCGCGGCCATGTGAGGGAACCTGATTGCCACCTGCGGATGGCCCCTTCGGGAACATCCTGTGATGTCAGGAGCCGGGGCGCCCCGGCCACTCTTTGCCCGCCCATGGGTCGTAGTCGGCGATGAGCTCCTCCTGTGGCGGACGCCTATTTTCGGGGACATGCTGCAGGTTCACCCGCACCCGGTACCAGAGCGAACTCGATCCGCGCATTCCGTCGACGAGTATGTCGGCGGGATGCAGGGCCGGAGCGAGGTCCGCATGCCTGGTCTTCCATTCGTCGAGCGCCGCAAGCGCCTCGGGCTTGGTTTTGGTACGTGCTACCTCGATAAGCGGCATAACCGACTGCCGGCGCCCCTGGCCGTCGCCGCCGCGCGGCGCCTTTTCGGCGGGGCCGAGCTCGGCAGCCAGGGTGAGGAGGCTGTCCAGTGTCCCGACCGCGTCGTCGATGCCGGCGTGAGGGTCGCCCATCACCGCAAAGCGCTCAAGCACTGTGGGCACCGTGAATTGTTCCGGCCGGGCGGAGGTAACCTCGTCCCACGTCAGCGGAGTCGAGACCCGGGCGTCGGGCAGGGGCCTGACCGAGTACGCCGATGCCACGGTGCGGTCCTTGGCATTCTGGTTGAAGTCGACGAACACACTCTCGCCGCGCTCTTCCTTCCACCACCGCGCGGTGGCGAGGCCCGGGGCGCGGTTCTCGACCTCGCGGGCGAGGGTCTCGGCGGCAAGGCGCACGTCGCGGTACGACCACTCGGGGGCGATGCGCACCAAAATGTGGAGTCCGCGCGAACCGCTCGTCTTCGGCCACCCCACCAGTCCCACGTCCTCGAGCACCTCCCGCGCGACATAGGCGACGTCAACGATCTGGGACCAGTCGACTCCCGGCATCGGGTCGAGGTCGACCCGGAGCTCGTCGGGGTGCTCGAGGTCCTCGGCTCGCACCGGGTGCGGGTTGAGGTCCAGGCATCCAAGATTCACTACCCATGCCAGGCCCGCAGCATCCCGGATGACGGCCTCTTCGGCTGATGTCCCCGACGCGTAGTGCAGCGTCGTCGTGTCAATGAAGTCTGGGTGGTTTTCAGGCACGCGCTTCTGAAAGAACGGCTCAGCGCCGATTCCTTTCGGGAAGCGCTTGAGTACCATGGGCCGTCCGCCGGCGCCCCGCAGCGCACCATCCGCGACGGCGAGGTAGTACCGAACCAAGTCGAGCTTGGTCAGCCCGGGCTCGGGGAACATGACCTTGTCCGGACTCGAAATGCGAACCTCGTTACCGGCAATGTCCAGGATCTCGGCTGGGGTCTTCGACGGGTTCATTCCGCCACGCTAGCAACGATCGGATGTCCCAGCCAGAGCAGCTGTGTCAGCTGTGGGTGGCGCGAGCCGTGCTGTTGCGAACGACGAGGCGCGGGGCCAGCACTTCGCTACGTTGTGGCAGGGAGTGGTCGGCGATGCGGTCGAGGAGAAACTCCGCGGCGCGGATCCCCACTTCCCGGCTGACGGGGTCGACGGTAGTGAGGGAGAGATGCCGGATCCCGGCGAGATAGGTGTTGTCGTATCCGACCAGTGAGAGTCGGGAAGGAACGCTGATGCCGTGATCGTCGGCGGCCGAGAGCGCACCGACGGCAAGGATGTCGTTGGCCGCGAAGACCGCCGTGGGCGTCCGGCCGCTGTCGATGAGGCTGGTCATGGCCGTAAAGCCGGAGTGTTCGCTCATATCGGTGGGCACTACCCTGATGTACTCCTGCAGGCCGTGGCGGGCCATGGTTTCCCGGTAGGAGTTGGCCCGCACTGTGGCGGATCCGGTGGGGGCGGTGAGGAATGCGATGTCGGTGTGGCCGAGGCCGATGAGGTGTTCGACGGCTATCCGGGCACCGGCGGCGTCGTCGTTGGTGACGATGTCCGCTGCCGGGAGGTCGAAGGCGCGGGTGCCGGCGACGACGGCTGGCGTATGCAGTGTGGCACGCGTGAGCTCGTCATCAGATTTGAGGTCTCCGGCGATGACGAGACCGTCGACGCGCAGGTCCATGAACGGGGACACGGGGCTTTCCCCAGGGCGGGTCAGATAGCGGGGGTCGCCGAGGACCATCCGCAGGTTCTGCTCCCGGAAAATGCTCTGCATGCCGTCGAGCAGCTCCACGAACCAGGGATTGGCAAGGTCATCCAGCAGCACTCCCACCGTCCGCGTACGTCCACTGGCAAGCGAGCGGGCCGCGTTGCTTGGCCGGTAGTCGAGTGCGGCCATGGCGGTGGCGACGGCTTCTCTTTTTTGTTCACTTACCTTGGGTGAACCCTGCAGGACCAGGGAAACGAGTGCCCGCGATACGCCGGCTACCCGCGCCACATCCTCAATGGTGGCGCGCTTGGCCGTTCCTTGTTGATTCACAGCATTCCCCGACACGTGGCCTCCCTGCCAGCAAGCGTATCGCGGGAGGGGCGGCGGCTTCGGGCCGCCGCCCCCATGTCAGTGGTTAGCGATTTGTTCGTGCAGAAGTTGTGTCGACACCGGACTTCACAGGGCTACGGCCTTCTCGCCGGATGCCGTGGGCGGCACGATGATTGGTATGCCTCCGGTGCGGAAGTGCACCTCCAGTTCTTCCAGCGATTGCCCCTTTGTCTCAGGCACAAATTTCGCTACGAAGAGCAGGGAAACAATATTCACCAGAACGAACACGGTGAACGTGCCTGTTGATCCCAGGGCGACGACCAGGATCGGGAACAGGAAGGAGATCGCTGCGTTGACCGTCCAGAGTGCGAACACCGCAATGCCCATCGCAAAGCCGCGGATGGCCAGGGGGAAGATCTCGGAAAGCAGTAGCCACACACAGGTTCCGATGAAGCACTGCACGAAGGCCACGAAAAGCATCATCGCCGCCAGGATGGTGTAGCTGACGAAGTCCGACTGGGGGAGCGTGAAGACGACGGCCAGGAGTGCCTGCGACGCCACGACCCCGGAGAAGCCGATAACCAGCATGCGGCGGCGCCCGATGAACCCCAGCAGCCAGATGCCCAGGACGGTCATCAGCACCGATGTCACACCGACGCCGATAGTGGCCACGAGCGATGCGCTCACGCCGAGGCCGCTGCGCTCGAGGATCGTGGGTGCGTAGTAGTTCACGGTGTTGATGCCCGTTGCCTGCTGGGCTATGGCGAGCCCGATGCCGATCCAGAGGAGCCGGCGCATCCAGGGATTGTCCTTCAGATCGCGCCAGGCACTGGAGCGCTCATTCCGGGCCGTATTCGCGGACTCGACGATTTCCTTGTACTCGAAATCGGCTTCCTCCGGGCTGCGGCTGAGGTCGAGGATGCGGCGGCTGTCCTCGAACCTGTCGCGGATAGCGAACCAGCGCGGCGATTCGGGCAGGATGAGCATGCCGATCAGGAGTGCGATCGCAGGTATGGAAGCAACGCCAAGCATGATGCGCCAGACTTCGGTGTCGTGGATGACGGCGTCGAGGAGTGCGTTGATGGCAAAGGCGAGCATCTGGCCGGTCACGATCATCAGTTCGTTGATCGTGACCATGCGTCCGCGCAGATGTGCCGGCGCCATTTCTGCAAGGTAGAGGGGGCACGTCACGGCGGCAGCACCGACGCCAAGGCCGAGGATGACGCGGGCCGCGACCATGAATTCAACAGTCGGCGCGATGGCGCAGCCTATCGCGCCGAGGAGAAAGAGTAGCGCGCAGACAAGCAGAGTGCCGCGCCGCCCGAGCTTGTCGGCAAGCCGGCCGCCGCTCAGTGCACCGACCGCGGCACCGGGAAACAGCAGGGCGCTGACGACTGTTGCCTCTTCGACGGGGCTCATGCTCAGGGAGTCCTGCATGTAGAGCAGCGCACCGGAGATGACACCGGTGTCGTAGCCGAACAGGAGTCCGCCGAGCGTGGAGATGACAGTGAGGCGGGCGAGATATCCGCGATGTTTTGAGCCCGATGCGGGCGAGCTGGCTGTGTGCAACGGCATTGTTGACTTCCTTGATTCGGCCGACCTGAATGGCGGACTTTGAATTTGGGGAGCGTTCCCGGGGTGTGCTGGATCACGTGCCTTCCACGTTAGAGCGCTCTAATGCTGCGATCAAGGGTTTGTACTGACATGCGATCAAACTAGTGATTGTTGAGGGACGCACCAGGCGCACAGCCGGGGGAGTGGCGGTGCGGCGAACAGGCGGCAGATATCGCGGCCGGCTGAGGGCAGAATGACTTCCGACGATCCGGGCGCCGCCCTACGTCGTTGTGGCCGGAGCAATGTTGTGGTTGAGCCGGAAAACGTTCTCGGGGTCGTAGCGGGCTTTCACGGACGTTAGCCGGTCGTAGTTCACACCGTAGGCGGCGCGCACGCGCTCTTGCTCCGCGCCACCAAGGTTGTTCACGTACACCCCGTCCTTGAGATAGGGATTCATTGCCTCGAAACAGCGGCGTGTCCAAGCGATATTCCTGTCGGCGTCGGCAGGATCCTCCCACTGGGAAACGATCAGGAAGTCGTACTGGCGATCACGGTGGGCGAAAGCGGTGGCCCGGGGTTCGACGCGACTGGCCACTCCGGTCATCTGCTGTAATCCGATGCCCGTATAGGGTGACGGGCTAGTTGCTGCGAACTCCAGCAGCACCTCGATGGCACCGTCGGTGACGTCCTTGAGATAGCTGGATTTCCAATAGTGCTGGCGTCCGACGGGCGCGCCGCTGTCGCGGGCGCACTGGAACGCCAGATAGGGCAGTGGTCGGATTCCCCCCTCGACGGGGTTGCCGAAGTCCCGCAGCGGCTTGAGCGTGCGTTCTCCCTTGTGGAGCGGGCCGCAGTAGCACACGGCTATTGAAACGAAGGGCCGCCCCCGGTCATCCCGGCCTACTGAGGCGCTGGTGGACAGTTCATCCGGCGCACCACTGGAGAATTCGTAGTAGAAGCGCAGCGCTGCCCTGGCCTGTTCGGGCGGGAAGACCAGTCCGCCGGCGAGCACAATGTTGACCGGGTGAAGCTGGTATGTCAGCGAAGTGACGACGCCGAAGTTGCCGCCGCCTCCGCGCAGGGCCCAGTAGAGGTCCTCGTGTTCGGTAGGGTTTGCCGAGAGAAAGTCCCCGTCTGCGGTGACGACATCTGCTGCGAGCACGTTATCGCAGGCGAGACCGTATTTGCCGTTCAGCCAGCCTAGACCCCCACCGAGCGTAAGGCCGGCGATGCCTGTGACCGATACGACCCCCAAAGTCGTCGCCAGTCCGAAGGCCTGGGTTTCATAGTCGAATTCATGGAGCAACAATCCAGTCTGTGCCTGGGCCAGGCGGCGGGCGGGGTCCACGCGCATGCCCTTCATGCGGGAGAGATCGAGCATGAGCCCGCCTTGGCACACGGAGGCACCGGAGACGCTGTGTCCCCCGCCGTGGATCGAAAGCGGTAATTGTTGTGCGCGGGCGAAGCGCACGCCCTGCATGACGTCGCCTGCCCCGGCGCAGCGAAGGATGGCTGCCGGCCGCCGGTCGATCATTGCGTTGAATACCCGGCGACTACGGTCGTAGTCCAGGTCCCGGGGCGTTAGCAACTCGCCCCGGATGCAATGCGCTAAGGCGCCCGGCCGGGTCGTGTCCCCGGCGGCGCCGTTCTCGGCCAGTGATCCTTGTGACATCCGAACCCCCGATCATTGGAGCCGACACCGAATCCGGCCTCCCGCGTCACCGCAGTCAGGAAATCTGCAGACCTCCGTTGATGTCATACGTCGCGGCCGTGATGAACCCGGCGTCCTCTCCCATCAGGAACACCAGCAGCGCGGCGATGTCCCTCACGGTTCCCACCCGCCCTACCAGGATGTCGGCTGACATGGCGGCCTTCCGCTCTTCCGTCAGTGTTCCACCCATGATGTCGGTGTCCACGGGACCTGGAGCAACACAGTTCACTGTGATTCCGTGCTGGCCCATTTCCCGGGCCAGAGCCCTGGTGAAGCCGATGATGGCAGCCTTCGAAGCGCTGTAGGCCACCTTGGAGTAGGTGCCGCCTCCGCGCTGGGCGGAGATGGACGAGACGCTCACGATCCTGCCCAGCTTCCGCTCAATCATGCCCCTTAGCACCCGCTGCGTGACCAGGAATGTGCCAGTCATGTTGATCTTGAAGACCCGCTCCCAGGCCTCGAGGGTCTCGTCCATGAACTCCGTGGGTGAGCTGACGCCTGCCAGGTTGGCCAGGCCAACGATCGGCGGCAGCGTTGATTCAACCTCGTCGATGGCAGCGTTGACAGCTGTCGGGTCGGACACGTCGGCGCCCACCCCGACGGCCTTGACGCCGTAGACGTCGGCGATTTCAGCCGCCGCCTTCCGCGCCGCGTCGCCGTCGATGTCCAGGATCGCAACCGCCCAGCCCCCGCTGGCGAGCATTTCCGCCGTCGCCCGTCCGATGCCGCGCGGAGAGGCGGCGCCGGTCAGCACGGCCGTCCGCTCCGGCGGGAACTTTTCTTGCTGAGTCATGTTCCTAAGCCCCTCGTCGCCTCATGGTCAGTTCTTGATGTCGAAGTCGTCGGCCGCTACAGCTTCCTCGCCGACCGTGGCCGGCGTACCGGGCTTCACGTGGCCCTCCGGGCGCTTGCGTGCGTAGAGATAGGTGGCGACGGCGGTGATGCCGAGGCAGGCTGACAGGAACACGAGGCCGGAACGGTTGTCACCGGTGGCGTCATTGAACAGCCCGACGGCGTAGGGAGCCACGAAGCCGCCCAGATTACCGAGCGAATTCACCATAGCCAGCCCGGCTGCTGCTGCAGCGCCGACCAGGGCAGTCGCGGGCATGGCCAGGAACGGGGCAATGGCGGAGTAGATTCCCATGGCCGCAAGCGTCAGGGCCAACAGCGCCAGGACCGCGTTGACCTCGACCAGGTAGCCGGCAGCCAGGAGGCCAATCGCCGCCATAATCATGCTGATGGTCGCATGCAGGACCCGATTGCCGGTGCGGTCCGAGCGCTTACCCCAGAAGTACACGAAAACCGCCGCAACCGTGTAGGGAATGGCAACGATGAAACCGACTTGGGTGGTGGTGAAGTCGCCCAGTGCGGCAACGATCGTCGGCATCCACAGGCCGAGGCCGTAGATACCGCAAACCAGCCCGAAATACAGTGCCGAGTACGCAATGGTCCGCGGGTCCTTGAGGCCTGCCAGGAAGTGATGCGGCTGCCCCTTCTGGTGGCGGACAAGCTCCTCGTCCATGGTCGTGGTCAGCCATTCGCGCTCGTCATCAGCCAGCCAACGCGCGTGGCTGGGGCGGTCGGTCATCAGGACCGGGGTCAGCATGCCCAGAATAATCGCCGGGATGCCTTCAATGATGTACAGCCACTGCCACCCCTGCAGGCCCCAAATGCCGTCCATCTGCAGCAGCAGGCCGGAGACCGGAGCGCCCAGGGCGTTGGAAACGGGCTGGGCGAGGATGAAGATGCCCAGCACCGTGACGCGCTGCGCGGCGGGGAACCAGAGCGTCAGGTAGAAAAGGATGGCCGGGAAGAACCCTGCCTCGGCCGCCCCCAGCAGGAACCGGACAATATAGAAAGTGGTCGGGCCGTTTACCAGGCACATTGCCGTGGCGAAAATGCCCCATGAGATAAGGATCCGGGCGATCCATTTGCGGGCGCCGAACTTGTACATTCCAGCGTTGCTGGGGATTTCCAGCAGTGCGTAGCCGAGGAAGAACATGCCTGCTCCGAGGCCATAGGCCGATGCGCTCAGGCCGATGTCCTCGCTCATGGTCAGCTTCGCGAAGCCGACATTGTTCCGGTCCAGATAGGCAATGAAGTAGAGCAGGACGATCAGTGGCATGATGCGGCGGCGTGCCTTGCGCAGAGTACGCTGGCCCAGCTCGTCGAGTTGATTAGCAGGATTCATGGAAGTCATGGTGCACCTCGCTGTCAGAAACGAGCCCGCCGGGTTCCTCAGCGGAACAGTTCATGTTTATCACTCTGTGCCGCAATAGTCACCAGACGTGGTACATCCACAATCCCGGCTGGACTCAGTTGATGGGGGCGGGGCCGAGCTCGTCGATGAGCTTCTGCATGGCCACGTATGCCTTGTTCCGGTAGGCGATCAGTTCCGGGGTCCGCTCGGCCGGGACGTTCAGGAACCCTGCCCCGGTCTTGGTGCCCAGCTTTCCGGCCTCGACCAGGTCGGTGAGGATCTTCGGGGTGGCGAAGCGTTCCGGGAAGTCGGTCTGGAGCGACTTGTAGCAGAAGTTGTAGACATCCAGGCCGGCCATGTCGGCGATCGCGAACGGGCCGAAGAACGGCAGCCGGAAGCCGAAGGTGGTCCGGACCAGG
>JBKPJW010000577.1:0-9428 GCA_046730875.1 Actinomycetota bacterium
CGGCTCCGCAACTACGTGGAGCAGACCGCCGGCGGCGTCCTGGACGAACCCGCAACCGCCCGCGCCCTGGCAGCCTTCGTGCTGCGCGGGCTCCAGTGCGGCGCCGTCGGAGCCGACGAAGTCCAGGCCCTTGCCGGCGTCGGGCTCCCCGAACTCACCGCGCTGGCCCATCCGCGGCGGCCCGCTTCCCCCACCCCCTCAGCGGAAGGAACAACCCCATGAGCAACTACTTCTACCCCGAGGGCGGCCTTCCACCGCAGACTCAGATCCTCTCCGACCGGGCCATCGTCAAGGAGGCGTACACCGTCATTCCGAAAGGCGTGCTCCGCGACATCGTCACGAGCAAGCTGCCGGGCTGGACCAACACCCGCTCCTGGATTCTTGCCCGGCCCATCGCCGGTTTTGCCACGACGTTCTCGCAGCTGATCGTCGAGGTGGGACCGGGCGGAGGGTCGGAGAAACCCGAGCCGGAGGCCGGCGTCGAAGGCGTCATCTTCCTGACCAAAGGCGCGCTGGCACTGACCCTCGAGGGGGAAATCCACAGGCTGGAAGAGGGCGGCTACGCCTATCTCGCCGCCGGGGCCCAATGGTCGGTCGCGAACGACTCCGCGGAGATCGCCAGCTTCCAGTGGATCCGGAAGGCCTACGAGCCTCTGGCCGGCTACACGGCAAAATCCTTCGTGACCCGCGACCAGGACGTCGAACCGCGGGCCATGCCGGACACCGACGGCGCCTGGGCCACCACCCGCTTCGTTGACCCGGAGGACCTCGCCCACGACATGCACGTCAACATCGTCACCCTCAAGCCCGGCGCCTCCATCCCCTTCGCGGAAACCCACGTCATGGAACACGGGCTGTTCGTCCTGGAAGGCAAGGCCGTCTACCGGCTCAATGACGATTGGGTGGAGGTGGAGGCCGGCGATTTCATGTGGCTGCGTGCCTTCTGCCCCCAGGCTTGCTATGCCGGCGGTCCGGGCAACTTCCGGTACCTGCTCTACAAGGACGTCAACCGCCAGATCCGCCTGACCTGAGGCCCTAGGACCGGGAGTCCTTGTAGCTCTGGGGTTGCTTGCTAGCCTGAGGCTGTGAAGTACGAATCACTGTTGATTGGAATGCTCGTAGGCGCGGCCCTCGGCTTCGCCATCGGAGCCGCCATCGCCGACAAGCCGTTCACCGGCCTGTTGATCGGCGTCGGGATCGGAGCGCTCGTGGGTCTGGGAGTCCGGAAGGACCCCACGAAGCGGTAGCGACGCCCTTCGCCGGGAGCATCTCTGCACTCACGACCCAGCAGCACTCGGCATCCAGCACCCAGCGCGGCAGCGAATCCCGGGATCCAGCTCCCGCCGACACCGAAGGAACCCCCACCGATGTACTCCGTGAACTGCTCCATTCTCCTGACGGAACTCCCGCTGCTGGAACGCCCTGCCGCGGCGAAGGCCGCCGGTTTTGACGCGGTCGAGTTCTGGTGGCCCTTCGAGACGTCCGTTCCCGCCGACGTCGAGGTTGCCCGGTTTGAGAACGCCGTCACAGATGCCGGCGTGCAGCTCACGGGCCTGAACTTCAACGCGGGCGACATGCCCGGCGGAGACCGTGGCCTGGTGTCCTGGCCGGCACGTTCCACCGAATTCCAGGACAACATCGACGTCGTCGCCGGGATCGGTGAGCGCCTCGGCTGCAAGGCCTTCAATGCTCTCTACGGCAACCGCGTCGACGGGGAATCGGCCGAGAAGCAGGACGCTATTGGCGCCGAAAACCTCGCGACGGCGGCTGCCGCCATCGCCAGTATCGGCGGCACCGTCCTTCTGGAATCCGTCAGCGGCGCACCACGCTATCCGCTACCCAAGGCCCGGGACGCCTTCGATGTCATCGACCGGGTTAGGAGGGAATCCGGCGCGGAGAACATCAGGTTCCTCGCCGACTTTTACCACCTGGCCGTGAACGGTGACGATGTTGCCGCCGTCATCGAAATGCACGCCAAGGACTTCGGCCACATCCAGATCGCCGACAACCCCGGCCGCGGGGCTCCCGGAACCGGGCAGCTTCCCCTCGGCCAATGGATCGCACGGAGCCGCGAACTCGGCTACACGGGCTACATCGGCCTCGAATACAGGGAGCCGGCGGAGACCGCGTTCAGCTGGTCCATCCACCCGGAGTCACCACGCGAGACTTCCCGGGGGAAGGGACCCCTCAGTGTCTGAAGAAACCTACGACGTCGTCTTCCGCGGCCGGCAGGTGCTGACCACGGAAGGCATCGCCGCGCGGGAAGTCGGCATCCGCCACGGGGTGATTGTCGCGGTCGAGCCGCTGGGGAAGGGCCTTTCCGGCCGTGAAGTCATCGAACTCGCCGACGACGAAATCCTCCTACCGGGTCTGGTGGACACCCACGTGCACGTCAACGAGCCCGGCCGCACGGCGTGGGAGGGCTTCGCGTCCGCCACCCGGGCGGCAGCGGCCGGCGGCGTCACCACGATCATCGATATGCCGCTGAACAGCATTCCGCCCACTACCACTGTGGAAGGGCTGAAGCTCAAGCGTGAGGTGGCCGAGGACCAGGTGTTCGTGGATGTCGGATTCTGGGGCGGAGCCGTCCCGGGCAACAGGCACGAACTGCGGCCGCTGCACGACGAGGGAGTCTTCGGCTTCAAATGCTTCCTGCTGGACTCCGGAGTGGACGAATTCCCGCACCTGGAGGCGGACCAGATGGAAGAGGACATGGCCGAGCTCGCGTCCTTCGACTCGCTCATGATCGTCCACGCCGAGGACGCCCACACTATCGATCACGCGCCCCACCCGGGCGGCGACCGCTACGCCACGTTCCTGGCCTCCCGCCCGCGCGGGGCCGAGAACAAGGCCATCGCCGAGGTCATTGAACGGGCCCGCCGGACCGGCGCCCGCGCCCACATCGTGCACCTGTCGTCCTCCGACGCGCTGGGCATGATCGCCGCCGCCAAAGCCGACGGCGTGCGCCTCACCGTGGAAACGTGCCCGCACTACCTGACGCTGACGGCCGAGGAAATCCCGAACGGCGCCACGGCCTACAAGTGCTGCCCGCCGATCCGCGAGGCCGCCAACCGGGAACTGCTCTGGGCCGGCCTGCAGGACGGCACCATCGACTGCATCGTCTCGGACCACTCCCCGTCCACCCTGGACCTGAAGGACCTCGAAAACGGGGACTTCGCCGTGGCCTGGGGCGGCGTCTCCTCGCTGCAGCTGGGCCTGTCGCTGATCTGGACCGAGGCCCGGCACCGCGGCATCCCGCTGGAGCAGGTGGTCTTGTGGATGGCGGCCGGCCCGGCCCGTCTCGCCGGCCTGGACAACAAGGGCCGGCTGGCGCCGGGGTCCGACGCCGACCTCGCCGTCTTTGCCCCGGACGAGACGTACGTCGTGGAGGCCGCCAGGCTCAAGCACAAGAACCCCATCACCCCGTATGACGGCAAGGAGCTGTCCGGCGTCGTCCGTCAGACCTACCTCCGCGGCACCCTGATCGACGGCAAGACTCCTACCGGCAAGCTGATCTACCGCGGCGGATGAGCTGGGCGGCCTACCGCCGGCTGCATGCCGGATTCCGGGTCAGGAAAGTGCGTACCTCGCCGGTGGCGTTAAGGATGCGTTAAGACCTCGGGTTTCCCCGCCAGGGCGCGTGACCCCGGTGCTAGGCTCCGTTGGTTATTCACGCCGATCCCGCCTTTGCGGGGCAGAGAAAGTAACCCGTTGACTGCATCAACCCGCTTTTCCATTCCAGCCAGTGTCCCCAACCCCGAGCGGGACGGGGAACCCGGAAACCGTCTCACCCGGTGGCTGCTGGAACACACGGTCCACCAGCCGGTGGGTCCGGAAACCGCGGAGGACCACGCACCCGCCCACAGCTGGTGGAAAGTCATGTGCCTGACCGGGGTGGACTACTTCTCCACCCTGTCCTACCTGCCCGGCATCGCTGCCCTCGCGGCCGGGGCGCTGTCCCCGCTGGCCACCCTGCTGATTATCTGCCTGACCCTGCTGGGCATGCTGCCGATGTACCGGCGGGTAGCGCACGAGAGCCCGCACGGCCAAGGGTCCGTGGCGATGCTCGAGAAGCTGCTGCCGTTCTGGCGGGGGAAGATCTTTGTCCTCGTCCTGCTCGGGTTCGTGGCCACCTCGTGGATCATCACCATCACCCTCTCCGCCGCCGACGCCACCGTACACATGCTGGAAAACCCTTACCTGCCGCCCTTCCTTGAGGGCCAGGCAGTGCCCGTCACCGTGGTGCTGCTGCTCATTCTGGGCGGCGTGTTCCTGCTCGGGTTTTCCGAAGCGGTCGCTGTCGCGATCCCCCTGGTGGCCATCTTCCTGCTGCTGAACGCCGTGATCATCGGCGTGGGACTGTACGACGCCCTTACCCAACCCGGCGCGCTCTCCGCCTGGATGGACGCGCTCACCTCGTTCGGGACCGGTTTCGGCGACATCGCCGGGCCCGCCCTGCTGGCTTTCCCGCTGCTGGTCCTCGGGCTGTCCGGCTTCGAGACCGGTGTCAGCATGATGCCCCTGGTTGCGGCCGACGGCGGCACCGCTGAGGAGCGCCTGGCCGCCCGCGTCAGGAACACCCGCAGGCTCCTCACCACGGCTGCCCTGATCATGAGCGTGTATTTGCTGGGCAGCAGCTTCGTGACGACGGTACTGATCCCAGCCGAAGCCTTCCAGGAAGGCGGCGAAGCCAATGGCCGCGCGCTGGCCTACCTGGCCCACGAACTGCTGGGCAACGGCTTCGGCTCCGTCTACGACGTCAGCAGCATTCTGATCCTGTGGTTCGCCGGCGCCTCCGCCATGGCCGGGCTGATCAACATCGTTCCCCGCTACCTGCCGTCCTACGGGATGGCCCCGGACTGGTCCCGGGCCGTGCGCCCGGTGGTCCTGGTCTACACAGCCATCAGCATCCTGATTACCATCGGCTTCAAGGCCGACGTCAACGCCCAGGCCGGCGCGTACGCCACCGGCATCCTGGCGATGATGGTCTCCGGCGCCGTCGCCGTCAGCATCTCCGCGGCCGGCAGCAAAAGGCGCGGCGCCGCCGTCGGCTTCTCCGTCCTGACCCTGATCCTGCTGTACGCACTGGCCGCCAACGTGATCGCCAAACCTGACGGCCTGGCGATCTCCGGCTTTTTCATCCTGGGCATCATCGTGGTCTCGCTGGTCTCCAGGGTCAGCCGCACCACCGAGCTCCGGGTCCACAAAATCGACTTCGACGACCAGGCCCGCCGCTTCATCACCGACACGATTGACTATGACGGGCGGATAAACCTCATCGCCAACCGCCCGCAGGCCCGCGACGCCGAGGAATACCGCGAGAAGGAAGCCGAGCAGCGTGAGAACAACCCGGTGCCCGGAACAGCCGATGTGATCTTCCTGGAAATCGAGGTCACCGACCCCTCCGGTTTCAGCGACGTCCTGCAGGTGCGCGGCATCGAAGTGGACGGGCACCGCGTCCTCCGCGCCGAAAGCCCGGCCGCACCCAACGCCATCGCCGCCATCCTGCTGGCCCTCCGGGACGCCACCGGCGTACGGCCCCACGCCTACTTCGAGTGGGCGGAAGGCAATCCCCTGGCGCACCTCATGCGCTACCTGCTCTTGGGACGCGGCGACACTGCCCCCGTGGTCCGCGAGATCATCAGGGAAAACGAACCCGATCCCGGCCGCCGCCCCGGCATCCACGTGGGCTGAGCGGGCAGCCAGGTGAAGGCATTGAGCCCATCACGCGGTGTCTCCGGTGCCCCGGTCAAGGGAGTATCGGAAGGCGTCAGGCGAGACCCGCCCGGCAACCGCCCGCGGTGGAAGGGCAAGGGGGCCAAGGACGGCAACGACAATGCCGTCCGGCGTGCGCTCTCGCACCCCGTCCGATCGGTCCCGCTGGCGTTCCTGGCTGTCATCGCCCTCGGCGCGTCCCTGCTGATGCTGCCGCTGGCCCGGACAACTGACGACCCCGAATTCTTCATGCACGCGCTGTTCACGTCGGTCTCGGCAGTGTGCGTCACCGGGCTGATCACCGTGGACACGGCGACGTACTGGACGCCGTTCGGGCAGGCCATAGTCCTGGGGCTGATTCAGGTCGGCGGCTTCGGCATCATGACCCTGGCCACCCTCCTGGCGCTGCTGGTCCGCAAAAGCATCGGTCTGCGCGGGCAGCTGGTGGCGCAGTCCGAGACGCACACGCTGAACCTGGGCGACGTCCGGAGCGTGCTGCTGCGGGTGGCGAAGCTGATGGTCGGCTTTGAAGCAGCCACGGCCGCGGTGCTGACCGGACGTTTCTGGCTGGCCTACGATCAGAATCCGGCGACAGCCCTGTGGCACGGCGCGTTCCATGCTGTCTCGTCCTTCAACAACGCAGGATTTGCGCTGTACAGCGACAACCTCATCGGGTTCGCGGAGGACCCCTGGATCATCATCCCTATCTGCCTGGCGATCATCGGCGGCGGACTCGGGTTCCCGGTGATCATCCAGCTGCTCCGCGGAGAAGTCAGAGTCAGGAACTGGAGCGTCCACCTGCGCCTGACCATCTACGGCACGCTGCTGCTCCTCGTTCTTGGGGTCACACTTTTCGCAACCTTCGAATGGAACCGCGCCGAGACGCTGGGTCGCCTCTCCTTCACGGGCAAGCTGCTGGGCTCCCTGGCCGGCGGAGTCTTTCCCCGCACTGCCGGCTTCAACAGCATCGACTATGGCCTGGCGTCACCGG
Organism: Actinomycetota bacterium; assembly: GCA_046730875.1. Classification (GTDB taxonomy): domain Bacteria; phylum Actinomycetota; class Actinomycetes; order Actinomycetales; family Micrococcaceae; genus Arthrobacter. Next base: position 6,707 of record JBKPJW010000577.1, read on the forward strand.
AAACGCTCATGGTCACCGACATCCTGATGTTCATCGGCGGCGGCAGCGCCGGAACCGCCGGCGGCATCAAAATCACCACGTTCCTGGTGCTGGGCTTCTCCATCTGGAACGAAGTCCGCGGCCGCGCTCAAGTGACCATCGCCCACCGTTCCATCAGCGCATCCTCCCAGCGCCAGGCCCTGTCCGTGGCGCTGCTGGGTGTAGCGGCCGTTGTCAGCGGGACGCTGATCCTCCTCATGCTGACGGACTACAGCCTGGAAAAGGTACTGTTCGAATCCATCTCCGCATTCGCCACAGTCGGGATGAGCACCGGCATCACCTACAACCTCCCGCCGTCGGCCGAATGGGTGCTGATGGCACTGATGTTCCTGGGCAGAATCGGCACCGTGACAGTTGCGTCCGCGCTGGCCCTCTCCGCACGGCCGCGCCTCTACACCATGCCGGAGGAACGGCCCATCATCGGCTAGCACAGCCAGCCCGTCTGGTCGCAGGAGAAGGGATTTACGTCGTGTGAGGGCTTCCCGGTGCGGTGACCTGGAACAGGGTGCCCGTGACAGCCTCGGTCAGTTCGTGGATGACCTCGGTGCGTTCCGGGACGTCGCTGAGGTCCTCGCCCTTGGTGTAGATCACCAGGGCGTAGGCGGCGTCGCCTTGGGCGAGGATGCCGACGTCGTGCAGCTCATCGTCCAGCAGTCCGTACTTGTGGAAGACCGTGATTCCGTCCGGCACTGCGGCTGGGATGAGCGTCTCGTAGTTGGTGTCCTGCATGTAGGAGAGCAGCTGCGCCGTGTCCTGGCTGTCCAGCAGCGATCCGGAATACAGGGCGGCAAGGATTCTCGCCATGTCCGCGGGGGCCAGCGTGTTGGATTCGGGCGTGTAGTCGATGCCCAGTGAGGCCGCGTATTCACTCAATTCCGGGTGGCCCACCGCGTCCATGATCAATGACCATGAGTCGTTGTCGCTCTGCTGGATCATCTCCTGGATCTGGAATCCCGCGGTGTAGTTGCCAAGCGGATCGTCCAGGGAAGCGGCACCGGTTTCGACCAGGTGATAGTAGGCTGCGGCGGCCAGGACCTTGGCGGTGCTGGCGGCCACAAACGGATCCCCGACCCCGTATTCGTGGATGTCAGCGGAGCCGGCGTCCCCTGTGAGGTCGACCAGGGCCACGCCGATCTGGTACTGGCTGTTGGCGTCGATGATCGCGTTGATTTGTGAGTCCAGCGCCGCATCGATCGGCGACGGCGGCTCGACAGTTGCCTCGGGAGTGGCCGACGCCGAAGGGGCGCCAGCCGTCGGACCGGTCGCCCTCGAGCCGGCTTCCACCCAGGAATAGAAGCCCACGGCCAGCGCCACCGCCAGCACCGCGGCGGTCGCGAACAGGATCAGGGACCGGATGCGGCGAGGCGCCGGACGCTGTTTGGTGGCCGTGGCAGGGCGGACCCCGGAACGTGGCGGTGGCGTGTGCTGTTCCATGATGGTTCCAAGTTATCCGGTCCGGCTATGCCGGAGCTATGAGAAAGCTGTCAGGCAGGTGGCTTTCCGAAGCAGCAGCGGACGGGTCCTTGGTAGGCTCAGGCGGCGGAATACACCCCCGGTCAACGATGTTATTCATCACAGACCTGCTGTCCACTCCCCCGAAGGATCATCATGAGCGCAAACACGACCGTCAAGCTCCAGCCCGGCACCCTGGCACCGGACTTCACCCTGCCCGACGCCGAAGGCAAGCCGGTGTCCCTCGCCGACTACCGCGGCAAGAACGTCATTGTGTACTTCTACCCGCAGGCCGCGACTCCCGGCTGCACCACCGAGGCCTGCGACTTCCGCGACAACCTCTCGTCCCTGCAGGGCTCCGGCTACGAAGTGCTGGGCATCTCCCCCGATGCCCCCGAGGCCCTGGCCGATTTCACCGGCGACTTTGCCCTGACGTTCCCGCTGCTGGCCGATGAAGACCATGCGGTAGCCCTGGCATACGGCGCCTGGGGCGAGAAGCTGATCCAGGGCGAGGTCACGGAAGGCATCGTTCGCTCCACCGTCGTGCTGGACCCCGAGGGCAAGGTGAAGCTGGCGCAGTACCAGGTCAAGTCCCAGGGCCACGTCGCGGCGCTAAAGGAAGCCCTGGGCGTCTGACTCGGCGCCGCTCACACCCGGCTCCCTCAGCGCTGCTCCCTCCTGCGGTGGGCCTCGCCCCGCGCGGGATGGATCGGTAGGCTCGATCCATCGGCGCCGGGGCCTCCGGCCGGACGAAAAGGCGGGTACAGCGTGGCAAAAGGCACCAAGCAGGATCCCTGGCAGCTCAAGACGGCCCCGGGCACGTCGGAGTATTCGATGTACCGCGATGAGGAGTCCGATCCCCCGGCGCTCGTGTGCCAGGTCGGGTCGACCACCCTCAAGTACCACCTCCGGGCCCTGGATGACCTGCACCTGTGGCTGATGGAGAAGGTGGACTGGGTCCCGCTGGGCGCCGCCGACGAAAACAAGCCCGCGGCGGAAGGCTCCGTGGAAGCCTGGGGCCGCGACCCGGAAAACCCCGTGGGCGGGTGGTACGGGCTGCGCAAGGGCTACCGGGGACGGTTCGGGATGTACCTGCCGCCCCTGCTCGAGGCCCTGGGACTCGTGGAGCTCACCCACGACCCACGCAACAACAGCGTGCGTGCCATCATCGCGGACGCGTCCGGCCCGGCGTCGCCCGCCTAGCCGGACCCGTCCAGCCAGCCCCGCCCGC
>JBKPJW010000578.1:0-9464 GCA_046730875.1 Actinomycetota bacterium
GTCATGGAACAGATGGGTCTGGACGACGCACCCGCGGTTGACGGTCGAGTTCCTGCCGAGGGTGACAAGGTCGGCCTCGGGCAGCCAGTAGCTTTCGCACCAGGTCCCGGCACCGATTTTCGCACCGAGTGCCCGCAGCCACCACACCAAGGCCGGTGTGCCGGTGGCGGCGCGCGCGAACCACGGGGCGCTGACCATCTCGATGAAGGTGTCCACCACCTCGTTCCGCCAAATGAACGAACTCCACAGCGGGTGCTCGCCGGGCCGGATGAGGCCCACCAGCAGCCACTTGGCCGCCACGGCACTGGCCGCGGCCGTGGCCCCGGCCAGCAGGACCACCACGCCGCTCAGGACAGCGGCGATTCCGTAGTTGAAGATGGTCGCCAGCGCGTCGAAGGCGAGCATCACGCCGGCGGCGATCGCGACTGTCAGCATGACGGGGACAAACCGGCACAGCTCCCACAGGGCCCGCGCGACCTTCAACTTCCGAGGCGGCTGGTACGTCCGCGTGTCGTCGGAGGCGATGGCCGTGCGCCGCAGCCGCACGGGCGGGCTGCCGAGCCACGATGTCCCGGCCTTCGCCTTGGCCGGCGTCGCGGAGAGGACCGCCACGAGGGAGTTCTTGGGTACGTTGCGCCCGGCCGCCGTCATGCCGGAGTTGCCCAGGAAGGAGCGTTTGCCGATCTTGGCCGGCGCAATCCGCATCCAGCCGCCGTCGAGTTCGTAGGATGCCACCATGGTGTCGTCGGCCAGGAACGCGCCCTCGCCCACGGTGGTCATGCTCGGGATCAGCAGCACTGTCGAGGCTTCCACGTTGCGGCCGACCTTCGCGCCGAGCAGCCGCAGCCAGACCGGCGTAAAGAGGCTGGCGTAGACCGGGAACAGCAGATCCCGGGCCAGGTCCAGTACCCGCTCGGTCGCCCAGACCTGCCATCCGATCCGGCTCCGGACCCGGTAGTAGCCTTCGGCGAGGCCCACGCTGAGCAGCCTCGTCGTCGCCAGGATCAGCAGCAGGTTGGTCAAAAACCATGCCAGCGCCGCCAGCGGGATCGAGAGCACAATGCCGGGCAGGGCTGCCGGCAGGGAGGAGTTGCCCTGGATGAACGCGAAGATCACGAAGGCCGCGACGGCGGCGGAGACATAGGGGATGAGCGCCAGCACGGCGGATGCAGCGGCGAAGCCCGCGAACCACAGCCGGCCCAGCAGCCGGTGCTCGGACGGGGAGTCCGGCCATGAGTGCCGGGCCTTGCCGCGGCGCTCGGCCGGCGACCCGGCCACCAGCTGCCCGGCCTTGACCTTCCCGATCACCGCGGAGCCCGGCTCCACCTGGGCCCCGGCGCCTACGGTGGCTCCCGGCATGAGCGTGCTGCGCGCCCCGACGCTTGCGCCCGGCCCAATCCTGATGGCGCCGATGTGCACACGGTCGCCGTCGATCCACCAGCCGGACAGATCGACTTCAGGCTCGATGTTGGAGCCCGTGCCAAGGGACAGCAGCCCGGTGACCGGCGGGAGCGAGTGCAGCTGGACGTTCTCTCCGATCTTCGCGCCGAGGGCCTTCGCGTAGTAGGGCACCCAGGGTGCGCTGGCCAGGCTGATAGCCCCGGCGAGGTCCTGAATTTGTTCCGCGAGCCAGAGCCGGAGATGCACCTTCCCGGACCGTGGATACGTTCCGGGCACGACGTTGCGGAGCAGGAGCCGGGCTGCGGCGACGGAGAGCACCATCCGCCCGGCGGGGCTGACAAAGACCAGCCAGGACGCGCCGACCCACCACCACGAGATCGTAGGGGCGGCGCTGAATCCGGCGAAAGCGGCAAGAAGATTATTGGCGGCCATCAGATAGGTCAGCCAGCGCATGCCGACGAGGATGTGCAGCGGGACGCCCATGAGCGTCTGGAAGACCTGGGACTTGCGCGCCGTCGGCCGCACGGAACGTTCCTGCGCAGCGACAGCTCCGCCCTCCGGGAGCGACTGACGGGCCTCGTCCATCAAGGCGCCCACGCGGGGTGTCGCATAGATATCGGCCACGGTGATGGTGGGGTAGCGGACGCGCAGCGCGGACACGAGCTGCGCGGCGGCCAGCGAGCCGCCGCCGTAGGCGAAGAAATCGGCGTCGAGGCTGGTGACGGGGCTTCCCAGCACGGCGCTCCACTGCTCCACGATCCACTGCGCATCCTCGGGCAGGTTCAGCGGGGCGCCCTCGGCCTCGGCAGCTCCGGTTCCGCTGAGCGGCCACGGCAGGGCGTGCCGGTCCACCTTGCCGCTGGTCTTGGTCGGCAGCGAGTCCACGAGCGTCAGCAGCGGGATCAGCGGTGCCGGCAGGCTCTCTCCCAGCAGTTCGCGTGCGGCCGTGAGGTCAATGTCCCGGCCCGACACTGTTGCAAGGTAGCCGACCAGGATCTGGTTGCCGGCCGCAGTGGTCTGCACTGCTGCCGCGGCGCCGGCGATGTCCGGCAGCGACTGCAGGGCGGCGTCGATTTCACCCAGCTCGATCCGGCGGCCGCCGAGCTTGACCTGCTCATCGGCGCGGCCCTGAAAAATGAGGCCCTCGGCCTCGTACCTGACCAGGTCACCGGAGCGGTACGCGCGCGGCCAGCCCAGGGACGGCATGGGGGCGTATTTCTCGGCGTCCTTGACCGGGTCAAGGTACCGGGCCAGCCCCACGCCGCCGATGATCAGTTCGCCCACCCCACCTTCGGGGACGGGCAGCGAATCGGCGTCGACGACGGCGAGGTCCCAGCCGTCCAGTGGCAGGCCGATCCGGACGGGGCCGGGAGTGCCTAGCCGCGCGGCGCACGCGACCACGGTGGCCTCTGTGGGCCCGTAGGTGTTCCACACTTCACGGCCCTCGACCGCGAGCCGCGCGGCCAGGTCCGGGGGACACGCCTCCCCGCCGAAGATGAGGAGGCGGACGCTTTCCAGCGACTCGACGGGCCAGAGTGCGGCGAGGGTGGGGACGGTGGAGACCACCGTGATGCCATGGCTGATGAGCCAGGGGCCCAGGTCCATTCCGGTCCGCACCAGCGCCCGGGGTGCCGGGACGAGGCAGGCGCCGTGACGCCACGCGAGCCACATTTCCTCGCAGGAGGCATCGAAAGCGACCGACAATCCGGCCAGCACCCGGTCCTGCGGCCCCACCGGATCGCCCTGCAGGAAGATGCGTGCCTCGGCGTCCACGAACGCGGCGGCCGAACGGTGCCGGACGGCAACTCCCTTTGGGGTGCCGGTGGAGCCGGAGGTAAAGATGACCCAGGCGTCGTCGTCGGGGCCGGGCGGCCTGGCAGCGGGGAACGGCCGGGGACGCTTGCTGTCCGTGACGATCTTCCCGCCGGAGCGCAGGATGCCGGCCACCCTGGCCTCCCCGAACACCAGTTTGGCCCGCTCATCCGGATCATCGGCGTCAACCGGGACATAGGCCGCACCGACCAGGAGCACCGCCAGGATGGAGACGTAGAGGTCGTTGGTGCCGGACGGGATCCGGACACCGATCTTGTCGCCGGCACCCAGCCCGGCATGGTGCAGTTTTCTCGCTGTGGCCCGGACTTCATCCATGAGCTGGGCGTAACTGAGCGAGCGGTGGCCGTCGTCGAGCGCGGAAGCATCCGGGAAACGCGCAGCGGTATCGCGGAGGATGTCTATGAGCGTCCGCTCCGGCGGGGCGGCGAGTGCGCCCGGGAGCTGGGGCTGGTGCTCGGTGACGGCGTCAGCCTGAAGACTCTGCACCGTGCCGGCGTCAGAGGCTTCACTTCGGGTCAGTCGTTGCTCGGTCACTGGCGGATTGTCCCTGCAGGAGATGAACGGAAGGTGTTGCCGTGCGGGCTAGGGGACTGTGCGGCCTAGGGGACACGCGGCTTAGGGGACCAGGATGACTTTGCCGGTGGTGCGGCGCTGTTCCAGATCGTCGTGGGCCTGACCGGCCTCGGCCAGGGAGTAGCGGGCTCCGATCCTGACTTTGAGGCTGCCCTCGGCAGCGGCGGCAAATATTTCGTCGGAGCGCCAGCGGCGTTCCCGGGCGTCCCGAAGGTAGTGGGCCATGGTGGGCCGCGTGAGGTACAGCGAGCCGCCGGCATTGAGCCGCTGCGGGTCGAACGGGGGGACCGGTCCGGAAGCTGCGCCGAAGAGCACCAGTGTCCCGCGGACGCGCAGCGACTCCAAGGAGGCGTCGAAGGTGTCTTTTCCGACGCCGTCGTACACCACATCCGCGCCGGTGCCGTTCGTCAGGTCCCGGACCCGGCGCGCGAAACCGTCGTAGCGCAGCACCTGGTCGGCTCCGGCTTCGTGGGCCAGCTGCTCCTTCTCATCTGTGGAAACAGTGGTGATGACGTGGGCGCCCCTGGCCTTGAGCAGCTGGATCAGGAGAAGGCCGACGCCACCGGCGCCGGCGTGGAGCAGCACGGTGTGGCCGGGCTCCACCTTGAAGGTGGAATTGATCAGGTAGTGAGCCGTCACGCCCTGCAGCGGCAGCGCGGCGGCGGTGAAATCGTCCAGGCCGTCCGGAACCGGGAGGGCCTTGTCCTCATCGACGAGGGCATAGCCGGCGTAGCAGTTGATGCCTTCCGCGGTCGCCACCCGGTCGCCGAAAGCGAATTCGGTGACGCCGTCGCCGACCTCCTCCACGGTGCCCGAGGCCTCGGAACCGGGTGTGAAGGGGTAGCTGACCTTGTAGACGCCGCTGCGCTTGTAGGTGTCGATGAAGTTCACGCCCGCGGCGGCGATCTTGACGAGCAGCTGGCCCGGCCCTGGAACGGGACGGGCTCTTTCGTCGAGCTCCAGGACCTCGGGGCCCCCGGCCTGGCGGGCGACGATTGCGTGCATCATGTGGCTCCTTCTCCGGGCGGGGAGATCTGTCCCGGTCCCTGGGTCCATCCTAGGGACAGAGGCGGCAACCATGAAGGGCGGGTCCGTAACCGACCGTCACGTGTTGTATCTGCTAGTAGCGGCGGGTGACGGTGGCCATCGGGCATTCAAAGTGACGGCCCGCGGCCAGTCCGACGTCGTTGAGGTAGCGGACAATAATGCCGTACGACTGCATCAGCGTGGTTTCCGTGTACGGGACCTGGTGCTTGGCGCAGTACTCGCGGACGATTTCCGCCGCCCGGTGAAGCTGGGGACGGGCCATGTCCGGGAAGAGGTGGTGCTCTGCCTGGCGGTTTAGGCCGCCGAGCAGGATGTCCATGAAGCGGCCGCCCGCGATGTTCCGGGAGGTCAGGACCTGGCGGCTGAAGAAGTCCACGCGGCTGTCCGCCGGCAGCACCGGCATGCCTTTGTGGTTCGGCGCGAAGGATGCGCCCATGTAGAAGCCGAACACGGCCAGCTGGACGCCGATGAACGCGAACGCCATCCCCAGCGGCAGGAAGGTGAACGCGAGGACCGGCAGCAGGCTGAGCCGGGCCGCGAGGATGGGGATCTCAACCCAGCGGTGCGTGACCTTGGCCTCGCGGACGATGAATTTCACCGAATCGATCTGGAGTCCCAGGCCCACCAGGAACAGGAGCGGGAAGAAGAACCAGCCCTGTTTGCGGGTCAGGAACGCCAGGCGGCCCTTGCGGTCGGCCACTGCTTCGGTGTGGAACGCGATTGGACCCGGCGCGATGTCCGGGTCCTTGGAAATGACGTTCGGGTGGTTGTGGTGGGCGCCGTGCTTCTGCTCCCACCAGGAATAGCTGATGCCGGCTACAGAGGTGGCGAGCAGGCGCGCGGCCCAGTCGTTCGCGCGCCGGGACGCGAAGATCTGGCGATGCCCGGCCTCATGGGCGAGGAAGCTCAGCTGGGTGCAGAGGATGCCCAGGGCCGCGGCGATCAGGAGCTGGAACCAGCTGTCACCGATCAGGGCGAATCCGAACCACGTCGCGGCCATGAGGATCGCGAGGCTGGCGAACACGGTGATGTAGAAACCGACCCGCCGTTCGAGGAGGCCGGCGGCCTTGACGCTTTTCAGGAGTTCCGAATAGCTCAGGACGACGGCGTTGGGTTGCCGGACGCGCGAGGGCGGGCGGACAGGAGTTGCGGTGGCGGTCATAGGGCGCTGGCCTCGTCAGGGGTTACGGGCAACGCTGCAGCTGACATTCGCGGCTGCACGGTCTGGATCACCCTCCACCAAGCATACGCCTCGGGGTATCCCCGCCCCGCCGATCCGGAGCGGAATCCCCTGCCAGCGGAACTCCCCTATGTGGGCCCAGTCGCAGCGTCGGGCAGTCCTTTGCGCAGTGATCCGGCCACGGCGGCATCGATGCATAAATATCGGCATCTATGCATAGTCTTGCTGTATAGTCGTGCTTATGACTATTTCTGTTGCCGTTTCCGGGGCTAGCGGTTATGCCGGCGGCGAGGTGCTGCGGCTCCTTGCCGGTCATCCCGACGTCACCATCGGCGCCATCACGGCCCACAGCAACGCCGGTTCCAGACTAGGGGAATTGCAGCCGCATCTCCATGGCCTGGCGGACCGGATCCTCGAAGACACCACCGTGGACAATCTGTCCGGGCATGACGTCGTGTTCCTGGCGTTGCCGCACGGCGCGTCCGCGGAAATCGCGGCGCAGCTGCCCGCCGGGACGCTCGTGATCGACGCCGGGGCCGACCACCGCCTCGAGGACGCGGAGGCCTGGGAGAAGTTCTACGGCTCCGCGCACGCCGGAACCTGGCCCTACGGCCTTCCGGAACTGCCGGGCCAGCGTGACGCCCTCCGCGGCGCCACCCGGATCGCCGTTCCCGGCTGCTACCCGACGTCGGCCCTCCTGGCCCTGACGCCCGGCTTCAGCAGCGGGCTGCTGGAAGGCGACGACGTTGTGATCGTCGCCGCCTCCGGTACCTCCGGGGCCGGCAAGGCAGCGAAAGTGAACCTGATCGGCGCCGAGGTCATGGGCTCCATGAGCCCCTACGGCGTGGGCGGCGGACACCGGCACACTCCGGAGATCGAGCAGGGACTTTCCAAGGCGCTCGGGGCTCCGGTCACGGTTTCCTTCACGCCCACCCTGGCGCCGATGAGCCGGGGCATCCTCACGACGGCCACCGCCAGGGTCCGGCAGCAGCCAGGACGCAGGGTCACCGCCGAGGACCTGCGCGCCGCCTGGGCGGAGGCGTACGACGACGAGCCGTTCGTGCATCTGCTCCCCGAAGGCCAGTGGCCGGCCACGAAGTCGGTCCAGGGATCCAACCACGCCGCCATGCAGCTGGCCTTCGATGAGCACACCGGCCGCGTGATCGTGTGCTGCGCCATCGACAACCTGACCAAGGGGACCGCCGGCGGGGCCGTGCAGTCCATGAATATTGCCCTCGGCCTGGCGGAAGCCGCCGGCCTCAACCTCCAGGGAGTCGCACCGTGAGCATCACCGCACCGCAGGGATTCCGTGCCGCCGGCGTCACGGCCGGCCTCAAGGCATCCGGCAACCCGGACCTGGCCCTCGTGGTCAACGACGGCCCGTCCAAGGCTGCCGCGGCGGTCTTCACGTCCAACCGCGTCGCTGCGGCGCCGGTGCACTGGTCCCGCGAGGTGGTCAAGGACGGCCGCGTGGACGCCGTGATTCTCAACTCCGGGGGAGCCAACGCCTGCACCGGGCCGCAGGGATTCCAGAACACGCACACCACCGCGGAGAAGACCGCCGAGGCACTGGGTGTCTCCGCCACCGACGTCGTGGTCTGCTCCACGGGTCTGATCGGGGAGCAGTTGCCCATGGACAAGATCCTGGCCGGGCTCGGTTCCGCCGCCGCCGGGCTCAGCGCCGAGGGTGGTCCCGCGGCGGCCACCGCGATCATGACCACGGACTCCGTGTCCAAACAGGCGGTCTTCACCGGTCAGGACGCCCAAGGCAAGCAGTTCAGCATTGGCGGCATGGCCAAGGGAGCCGGCATGCTGGCTCCGGGCCTGGCCACCATGCTGGTGGTCCTCACCACGGACGCCAACGTCCAGCCGGACATGCTCGACGCCGCACTCCGCGAGGCCACCCGGGTCACCTTCGACCGGGCGGACTCCGATGGCTGCATGTCCACCAACGACACGGTGGTGCTGCTGGCCTCGGGAGCCTCCGGAGCAGTACCGTCCGCCGTCGAATTCGGTGGCGGGCTGACCCAGGTCTGCGCCGAACTGGCCCGCAAGCTGATCGGCGACGCCGAGGGCGCCAGCCACGACATCGCGATCCGGACGTTCAACGCTGCCAGCGAGCGGGACGCCGAGGTGGTCAGCCGCGCCGTCGCCCGCTCCAACCTGTTCAAGACCGCGATCTTCGGCAAGGACCCCAACTGGGGCCGCGTGCTGTCCGCCGTCGGCACCACCGACGCGGCGTTCGATCCGGACCGGCTGAACGTGTCCATGAACGGTGTGCAGATCTGCCGCAACGGCAGCATCGGCGATGACCGGAACCTCGTGGACCTGGAACCGCGCGAGGTCCTGGTCGAAATCGACCTGCAGGCCGGCACGGCCGAAGCCACCATCCTCACGAATGACCTCACCCACGACTACGTCCACGAAAACAGCGCCTACTCCAGCTAATCCTCCTGGTAAGACGAACAGGAAGGATGAACAGTGAGGACGAGCAAAGGACGAACACCATGAACACCCAGACACGCGAGACCACTTCCCAGTCCGACGCCCGGGACAAGGCCGCCACACTGATCGAGGCACTGCCCTGGATCCAGCGCTTTGCCGGCACCACCATGGTGATCAAGTACGGCGGCAACGCCATGGTCAACGACGAGCTCCGCCGCGCCTTCGCCGAGGACGTCGTCTTCCTGCACCACGTCGGCATCCACCCCGTGGTGGTGCACGGCGGCGGCCCGCAGATCAACGCCATGCTCAGCAGGCTCGGAATCGAGTCCGAGTTCAAGGGCGGGCTGCGCGTCACCACGCCCGAGGCCATGGACGTGGTCCGGATGGTCCTCACCGGCCAGGTGGGACGCGAACTCGTGGGCCTGATCAACTCCCACGGCCCCTACGCCGTCGGCATGTCCGGTGAGGACGGCGGACTGCTCCGCGCGGTCCGCACCGGCACGGTGGTGGACGGCGAAGAAGTGGACCTGGGCCTCGTGGGCGAAGTAGTCGGAGTGAACCCGGACGGCATCCTGGACATCGTGGCCGCAGGCCGGATTCCGGTGATCTCCACTGTCGCCCCGGAAATCCACGACGACGGCACGGCGGACAGCGGCCAGCGCGCGCAGACCACCGGGCAGGTCCTGAACGTGAATGCCGATACCGCCGCAGCCGCCTTGGCCGAGGCTCTCGGCGCCTCCAAACTCGTCATCCTGACCGATGTCGAGGGCCTGTACGCCAACTGGCCGGACCGGTCCTCGCTCATCTCCTCCCTGACGGTCTCGGAGCTGCGCGAGCTGCTTCCGGACCTGGAGTCGGGCATGATCCCGAAGATGGAAGCGTGCCTGAAGGCGATCGAGGGCGGCGTCGAACGAGCGCACATCGTGGACGGCCGCCTGCCGCACTCGATGCTGCTGGAAACCTTTACGACCGCCGGCATCGGCAC
>JBKPJW010000579.1:0-2215 GCA_046730875.1 Actinomycetota bacterium
TCTGGGTCTCCCGGATCTTGTTGGTCAGCAGCTCAAGGCTCTGCTGCGTTTCGAGTCCGGAGAGGACGCGGCGCAGCTTCCACATGATCTTGACTTCCTCGGGGGAAAGCAGGTTCTCTTCGCGGCGCGTGCCTGACGCATTGACGTCCACGGCCGGGAAGATGCGCTTGTCAGCCAGCTGGCGGGACAGTCGCAGTTCCATGTTGCCGGTGCCCTTGAACTCTTCGAAAATGACCTCGTCCATCTTGGATCCGGTCTCGACGAGCGCGGTGGCCAGGATGGTCAACGAGCCGCCGTTTTCGATGTTGCGGGCTGCACCGAAGAAGCGCTTCGGCGGGTACAGCGCCGCGGAGTCCACGCCACCGGACAGGATGCGGCCGGAGGCCGGTGCTGCCAGGTTGTAGGCGCGGCCCAGGCGGGTCATGGAGTCCAGGAGCACCACAACGTCCATGCCCATTTCCACGAGGCGCTTGGCGCGCTCGATGGAGAGTTCGGCCACGGTGGTGTGGTCGTCGGCGGGACGGTCGAAGGTGGAGGCAATGACCTCGCCCTTGACGGTGCGCTGCATGTCCGTGACTTCTTCGGGGCGTTCGTCAACGAGCACCATCATGAGGTGGACCTCAGGATTGTTGGTGGTGATGGCGTTGGCGATGGACTGCAGGATGAGCGTCTTGCCGGCCTTCGGCGGCGAAACGATCAGGCCGCGCTGGCCCTTGCCGATCGGGGCCACGAGGTCGATCACACGGGGGCCGATCTTCTTCGGGTCCGTCTCGAGGCGCAGGCGCTCGGAGGGGTACAGCGGGACGAGCTTCGCGAATTCGACGCGGTCCTTGAGTTCTTCCGGGGTCTTGCCGTTCACCGAGGTGACGCGGACCAGGGCGTTGAACTTCTGGCGGGCGGACTGCTGGCTGCGGTCCTCGCCTTCGCGGGGTGCACGGATGGCACCGACGCAGGCGTCGCCCTTGCGCAGGTTGTACTTCTTGACCTGCGCCAGCGAGACGTAGACGTCGTTCGGGCCCGGCAGGTAACCGGAGGTGCGGATGAACGCGTAGTTCTCCAGCACGTCGAGGATACCGGCGACCGGCAACAGGACATCGTCCTCGGTGACCTCGACGTCGTCGACGTCGGGTCCCTGCTGACGCCCGCGGCGGCGGTCGTTGCGGTCGCGGAAGCGGTCGTTGCGCGAGGAGTTGTCGCGGCTGTCCTGCTGGCCCTGGCGGTCACCGCGGTCGTTACGGTCACGACGGTTGCGGCGGTTCCGGCGGCTTCCGCCGTCGCCTTCGTCGCTATCGCGGGCAGTGTCGCGGGTGTTCTCGCGGCTGCCGGCGGTTTCGTCGCGGCCGCCACGAGTGCGGGTGTCGCGGCGCTGGCCGTCTTCGCTGGGCTCGGCCTGGCGCTGCTCGCGCTGTTCAGTGCGCTGCTCGCGCTGTTCACGCTGCTCAGTGCGCTGCTCGCGCTGTTCAGTGCGCTGTTCACGCTGCTCGGTGCGCTGCTCAGCCGCAGGCTGTTCGGCCTGGGCTTCGGCGGCGTTCTGGCCGCCGGCCTCGGGGGCCTGGGCTGCAGCTTCGCCGCGGCGGCGGTTGCGGGTGCGCGGCTGCCGCGTGCGGTCGCCGGCTTCCGGCGCGGAAACGGCAGAGCCGGATTCGGCGGCGACGGATTCCCGGGTGCCGGATTCCGTGGAAACCGCGGGGGCTTCAACCGGAGCCTCGGCGGGTGCCTCTGCGGCGGCCGAGGTAACAACCCCGTCGCTGCCTGCGCGGCGGCTGCGGCCGCGGCGGGCACGCGGAGCTTCCTGGGCCGGAGCCTCTTCAGCAGCGGGCGCGGCTGCAGGCGCGGCTTCCGGGGCGGCTGCGCGGGTAACGGCGCCGTTGTCGCTCGCCTTTCCGGCAGCGCGGGCCGGAGCCTTGCTTACCGGCGTGCCTGCACGGTGGGCGGAAATGGCTGTGACCAGATCTCCCTTGCGCATGCGGGAACCGCCGGAAATCCCCAGCTGGCTGGCGAGAGCCTGGAGCTGGGCGAGCTTAAGGCCTGCAAGGCCGCTGCTCTTGGCGGGTGCTGTCGTTGATTCGGCAGCAGAAGATGTATCCACAGCCGGTGACAGCTCAGTGGTTTCGGTCACGAAGGATCCTTCCCCCTCGACGGCGTCCAGGCTAAGAGCTGGACGCGGTGATTTGATCTGGGCTGCAGTTCAGATTTGCAGCCGGGATTTCGGCCT
>JBKPJW010000580.1:0-3087 GCA_046730875.1 Actinomycetota bacterium
GGCTGGTCCGGCGGGTGGCTGTCTGCGGCGGCGCCGGCGATTCCCTCCTCGGCGAGGTCCGGGCAAACAACGCGGACGTCTACGTGACGGCGGACCTGCGCCACCACCCGGCGTCGGAAGCCCGGGAGGCGGCCGTCAACGACCGGCCCTACCTGATCGACGTCTCACACTTCGCCAGCGAATGGCTGTGGCTGCCCGCAGCCGCCGAAGCACTGGGCAACGTCCTCACCGACCAGGGTCACGACGTCGAGATCCGGGTCAGTACCACCAACAGCGATCCGTGGGACTTCATTCTGACTCCGGGCGGGGACTAGAGTCTACTAAGCGCCGATTAGGTGCCCGGCTCCGGCCGGAAGGGAACAAGCGGAGGTAATAGTGGCCAAGGCAGCACCGGCGGAACAGTTGAAGTTGCTCGAATTGCAGGGACTGGACGCCAAGCTCAAATCCCTGTCCAACCGCCGCCGAAGCCTTGAAGGCGACTCCCGGATCACCGACCTGGAAGCAGCCCTCGGCGTGGCCAACGGCGAACTCGGCGCCGCCAAGATGGCCGTCCACGACGCTGAACTGGAACTCAAGCGTTCCGAAGCGGACGTGGAGCAGGTGGCGTCCCGGATCGAGCGTGACGAGGCCAAGCTCAACAGCGGCACGGGTCTGTCCAAGGATCTTGTGGCCCTCCAGCGGGACCTCGTCTCCTTGAACAAGCGCCGCTCCGACCTCGAGGACGTCGAACTCGAAGTCCTCGAACGGCTTGACTCGCTGCGCGCCCGCCAGGCCGCCCAGCAGCAGATCGTCGACGACATCCAGAGTTCCTTCGGCTCCATCCGTGCCGAGCTGGACGAGCAGCTGGCCGAGATCGCCGCCGAAGCCACCCTGGTGCGCGGGCAGCGTGCCGAGTTCGCGGCGTCACTCGACGCGGGAATGCTCGCCGTCTACGAGAAGACCCTGGCCAAGCGCGGCGTCGGTGCGGCACGGCTGTTCCACGGCACCTCCGAGGGCTCCGGCATGCAGCTGAGCCCGGGCGACCTCGCCGAGATCAAGGCCGCGGCCGAGGACGACATCGTCTTCTGCCCGGACTCCGGCTGCATCCTGGTCCGCTCGGCCGAGTGGGCCTAACTGCCGGGTGGGCCCAGCCACCCAACTGACTCGCAGCAGGGGCCGTTCTGGACGTCCAGAACGGCCCCTGCTGCGAGCTAGTTGGGCAGGATGATGTTCAGGGTGTGCGGCTTACGGGCGGTGCCCGCAACGAGTTCCGCAACCCATTTCTCGGCGGCCGCCTTCTGCAGCTGTGCGGGGGTTTCGGGGGCCTTGCCCCGGCGGCTGAGTAAATGCCGGGCCAGTTCGCCCCGGGTGTGCTTGGCAAAGTGGCTGACCACCTTGCGCACGCCGGCGGCCTCAGTGAAGACGTTGACGGCCACGGTCTGTTCCGGCGGGGGAGCCCAGGCTGCAGCGTAGGTGCTGGACCGGCAGTCCACCAATAGCTCGCCCGCGGCGGCCGCCGCCAGCGCGCCGGTGAGTTGCGGCTTCCAGAACGAGGCGAGGCGTCCGACGTCGGGCAGCGAGGTCCCCATCGACAGCCGGTAGGCGGGCACGCGGTCGGCGAACCGGATGGCACCCCACAGCGCGGACACCACCAGCACCGACGTGTCGGCCTTCTTCCGCTGCGCCGGGGTCAGCGAGTCGTAGCCGAGGGCGTCATAGAGCACCCCGGAGTACACCTGATGGGCCGGGGCGGCGGGTTCTGCGTGCAGGCGGGTGTTGCGTTCGACGTCGGCACTAAGTGACGCGCCGACGCCCAGCAGCGCCAGGGCGTCCTCGTGGGCGCTGACTGTGCCGAGCGCGTCGAGGACCTGGGCCCGGGAGCTGTTGAGGTCCGGAAAGCTCAAGGCGGTCCAGTCGGCGGCGTCCCCGCCGGTGGCGGGAGTCTTGCCCTCGGAGGGCGGAAGCAGAATTAGCACCGTACGATCTTACCGGCGGCGGGTTCAGGCGAGGTTGTAGCCCAAGAATGACAGCACTCCGGGCAGGATGGACCGCCAGTAGCTGTAGTCGTGACCCCCGGGCTGGAGACCGCCCTCGACCTCTCCCGGCAGTTCGGCACGGTACTGCCGGACCGAGCCGGCAAGGTCATCCCCGGTGCCGCAGTCGATCCGCTTGGGCAGCGCGGCAAGCCGGGGCCGGAGCGCGAAAACATCATGGGCCGCGAAGTCGGCCGGCCCGTCGAAAGCGGATCCCTGGCGGGGGTCGTAGTGGTCCCAGACCGCCGGGCTCATGGCCGCGACGGCCCGGACCCCGGGCAGCTTGCCCTGCGAGGCAAGCAGGAGCGACCCGAAGCCCCCCATGGAGATGCCGAAGAGGCCGATCCTGCCGAGGTCGTAGCCCTGGCTGCCCAGGAACGGGACAAATTCCTTCACCAGCATCGACTGGGTGTCGCTGCCGTCGGCGCGGGGATGCCACCAGGTGTTTCCGCCGTCCACCGCAGCGATCGCGAAGGGCGGGCCGCCGGCGTCGAGGTGCCGTTGGAGGGCCTCGTGGGCTGCCAGGTCGTCCAGGAGGACAGTGTGGCTGCCGTTGAGTCCATGCAGGAATACGGCCACCGGCAGTTCGGGCTGCGCGCCGCCGGGCGGCAATTCGGGGGCCGCGAGCGACCAGTGGGTGGCGATGCCGGGGCGGAAAGCAGAGACGAATGAACCCGTGCTGGTCCGGACAGTCAACGGGGCGGGGGACCTGTCGGGAGGCTGTTGCGGTGTTGCGGTCGGGCCGGTTGGCACCGGCGGGGGAGTGTCCGGGGGCGCGATCCAGGCGGTGCAGGCCGAGAGGCCGGCCGCGCCAAGGGCGATTCCTGCCAGTTCAAGCAGCCGGCGCCGGGTGAGGGCTGACTCCTCCATCCCTTGATAATAGGCCCGGCAGCACGGCCCGGCGCCGGACGTGGCAACGGACGCGTCCGCCGTAACCGTAGAATGGACAGCGGATGGGTTGACCAGGCGGCCGCGCGTCACGCAAGTGGCTCGAGGAACGTCCGGGCTCCGCAGAGCAGGGTGGTGGGTAACGCCCACTCGGGGTAACCCGCAGGCCAGTGCCACAGAGAACAGA
>JBKPJW010000581.1:0-8698 GCA_046730875.1 Actinomycetota bacterium
GGGGCTTCGGTTCCGTTCGCGCCAGTCGCCGGATGTTGTCCCGGAATGTTGTGGCGTTGGCGAAGAACACGGGCGCGTCGAATCGGTAGATCACCAGACCGGGCAGGTGTTTCGCATCGGGGTGGACGTTGATGTCGTGAAACCCCTCGAGACCCGGTACCCGTCCGATCACGGTCTCGTAGGGCCACCACGACCGGCGGAAGACGTTGAGGATGGACAGCCCCACCGCAATGCCGATGCCCGGCAGCACCCCCAGGAACACCACGCCGAGGAACGCCGCGAGCGAGAGGCCAAATTCGGTCCTGCTCTGCTTCCAGAGGCGCACGGTGCCGGGAATGTCGGCCAGGGACACGGACGCGGTGATCACCACGGCGGCGAGGGCCGGCTGGGGCAGGTTCCGGAACATTCCTGGCAGCAAGACGAGCATGAGGATGATCAGCACGGCCCCCGTCACGCCGGTGAGCTGCGTCTTTGAGCCGGAACGTTCTGCGACCGCGGTCCGGGAGCCGCTGGTGCTCACGGGGAAGCCCTGGAAGAGCCCTGCAGCCACGTTCGCGGCGCCGATTCCGATCATCTCCTGGTTGCCACGGATCTCCTGGCCGGAACGGGCGGCGAACGACGACGACGTCGAAATTGTGTCAGTCAGCGAGACCAACGCGATTCCCAGGGCACCGGCAACCATCAGTCCGATGTCCGACCACTCCACGCGGGGGATGGTAAAGGGCGGGAAGCCCTGCGGAAGTTCCCCCACCAGAGAAACGCCCCTGGCTGCGAGGTCGAAGAGTGAGGTCGCCGCGATGGCAAGTACCACCATGATGAGCACGGCCGGAACCTTGGGCAGCCAGCGCTGCAGGGCCAGGATCAACACGATCCCGGTGATGCCGACGGCGGCCGCGGCTGGCACCGTTTTGCCGCTGGCCACGCCCTCCACGAAGCCGACGAGGTCGCCCATGAAACCCTCGCCGCTGACCTTGAAGCCGAAGAGCTTCGGAAGCTGCCCGACCAGGATGGTGAGCGCGAGGCCGTTCATGTAGCCGATCATGGTCGGCTTGGAGATCAGGTCCGCGATGAAGCCGAGCTTGGCGACGGACGCGAGGATCATGATGACACCGACCATGAGCGCCAGCATCGACGCCAGCGCCACCGCTTTCTGCGGGTCCCCGCCGGACGCGACCAGCGGCAGAACGGTCGCTGCGATCATCGGGCCGAGTGAGGAATCGGGCCCCAGCACAAGGATGCGGGACGGACCGAAGACCGCATAGGCGAGCAGACACAGGACGGTGGTGTACAGCCCGGTGATCGCCGGAAGTCCTGCCAGCTCCGCGTAAGCCATGCCCTGGGGAACCAGCAGCGTCGCCAGGACGATGCCGGCGATGATGTCCTTGCCGAGCCAGTCCTTCCGATACCCAGCGACGGCGTCGAGCCCAGGCATCACCTGACGCAGCGAACCCGTGCGCCGCTGTTCGGTCTTCGTCATATCTGCACTCTGCCCTGCGGCACCGCCCGGCGCATCCCCCGGTACGGGTGACCCAATGCCTGTCGGGCTAGTGCCCCGACTCGGCCAGTTCGGCCAGCAGTGCGGCCTTGCGTTCCTCGCTGGCAAAGGACGAACGGATGGAGTTCGCGGCCATCCGCACGCAGTCGAACTCGGACAGGCCGATCGTCGACTGCAGCTGCGCGAAGTTGTCATCCACATAGCCGCCAAAGTACGCGGGATCGTCCGAGTTCACGCTGACGTTCAGCCCGGCCGCGAGCATCGACGGCAGCGGGTGCTCCGTGAGCATGTTCACCGCCCTGAGCCGGACGTTGGACAGCGGGCACACGGTCAGCGGCACGAGCTCGTCGACGAGCCGTTCCACGAGGTCCGGATCTTCCATGCAGCGGATGCCGTGGTCGATCCGCTCCACGTCAAGGATGTCCAGCGCTTCGATGATGTACGACGGCGGTCCCTCCTCGCCGGCGTGCGCAATCCGGTGCAGGCCGGCCTCCTTGGCCCGGGCAAAGAGCCGCTGGAATTTCGACGGCGGATTGCCGACTTCGGCGGAATCGAGGCCGATTCCGGCGATCGGGGCGTCCATGGCGAGCAACTGTTCCAGTACCTCGAGGGCCGATTCCTCGGTGAGGTCGCGCAGGAAGGCCGCGATCAGCAGGGTGGAGATGCCGAACTCTTCGTGGGAATGGGCCAGCACCGAGGCCACCCCGTTGACGCACGTCTCCAGCGGTATCCCGCGGGACAGGTGGGCCTGCGGGTCCAGCATGATCTCGGCGTGCCGGACCCCGGCGAGCGCGGCCCGGGCCAGATACGCCCGGGTCATGTCGGCGAAGTCCTGCTCCGTCTGCAGCACGGCCATGTTGGCGTAGTACAGGTCCAGGAAGGACTGCAGGTCCGTGAATTCATACCTCGAGCGCAGTTCGTCCAGGTCGGCATACGGCAGCTGGATCCCGTTCCGCTCCGCCAGGGCGAAGATCAGTTCCGGTTCCAGCGTCCCTTCAATGTGCAGGTGCAGCTCGGCGACGGGGAGTGCGAGGGGCTCGCTGGCCTCGGGCGTTTCCGTTTCGTCGGCAGTCAGCTGGGCTCCGGCGTCGTTGGTTTCCATCCGGTAAGGATATGCCCGGCGCTCCCCGGAACCGATAGAGTCGAATCAATGCAAAGTAAACAGCTTGCTTCCCAGTTGCTGGACCCGACCGTGCCAGACCTGGCTCCCGGCAATCCGACAGACGGTTTTGTCCGGGTGCGCGGTGCCCGCGAGAACAACCTGCGCAACGTGGACGTGGATGTCCCCCGCGACGCGATCGTCGCCTTCACGGGCGTCTCCGGCTCGGGCAAGTCGTCCCTCGCCTTCGGCACCATCTACGCCGAGGCACAGCGCCGCTACTTCGAATCCGTGGCCCCCTACGCCCGCCGGCTCATCCAGCAGGGGCACAACCCCAAGGTTGAGATGATCACGGGGCTGCCTCCCGCGGTCGCACTCCAACAGCGCCGCGGGACACCGAGCTCGCGGTCCACGGTGGGCACCCTGACCACGCTGTCCAACTCGCTGCGCATGCTCTTCTCCCGCGCCGGCAGCTATCCGGACGGCGCTAGTCCGCTGGATTCGGACGCGTTCTCCCCGAACACGGCGGCAGGTGCCTGCCCCGAGTGCCACGGGCTGGGGATCGCGCACAGCGTCACCGAGTCCTCCCTGGTGCCGGACACGTCGCTGAGCATCCGCGACGGCGCCATCGCCGCCTGGCCCGGGGCATGGCAGGGCAAGAACCTCCGCGACATCCTGACGCACCTGGGCCACGACGTCGACACGCCCTGGCGGAAGCTGGCGAAGAAGGACCGCGACTGGATCCTGTTCACCGAGGAACAGCCGGTGGTGGAAGTGACGCCCCAGCGCGACCGCGTCGCCAAGCCGTACAAGGGCCGGTTCTGGAGCGCCAGGAGCTACGTGCTGCATACCCTCGCCGATTCCAAGAGCACCACCATGCGCGACCGGGTGCTGCGCTTCATGGAAACCGGACCGTGCCCGGTCTGCGAAGGCAGCGGCCTGACCCCTGCCGCCCTCGCCGTGACCTTCGCCGGACGCACCATTGCCGACCTCAACGCCGTCCCGATGACGGAACTGGCGGACATCATCCGGCCCACCACCGAGCTCACGGAGGCCGGGACCGCTTCCCGCAAGCAGTCCTCCGGCGAGGGCAACGAAGTGGCCGTCGCCATCACCCGGGACCTCCTGCAGCGCGTCACCGTCCTGCTGGACCTCGGCCTGGGCTACCTGGCGCTCGGCCGGTCCACGCCCACGCTCTCCCCCGGCGAAATGCAACGGCTGCGGATCGCCACCCAACTCCGCTCCGGACTGTTCGGCGTGATCTACGTGCTGGACGAGCCCTCAGCCGGCCTGCACCCCGCCGACGCCGAGCCCCTGCTCGCGGTCCTTGACCAGCTCAAGTCCTCCGGCAACTCCGTATTCGTGGTGGAGCACAACATGGACATCGTCCGCCGCGCCGACTGGCTCGTGGACGTGGGTCCGCGCGCCGGTGAAGGCGGCGGCGAAGTGCTCTACAGCGGACCCGTGGCCGGCCTCGCCGAGGTGGAAGCATCCGTCACCCGGCCGTTCCTGTTCCCGAACGGATCACCTGACGTCGACGCGACGGACGGCGGCGGCGCTCGTGCCGGTGCTGCCAGCGCTGACGACGGCGGCACTCGCCACAGCGGTAGCGGCGGCAACGCTGGCGACGGCGGCATTACTGGCGGCGGCGCGGCCAGCGGCGGACGTCGGGAGGCAGTGGACTGGCTGGAGCTCCGCGACATCAGCAGGCACAACCTGCGCAAACTGAACGCCAGCTTCCCGCTGGGAGTACTGACCGCGGTTACCGGCGTCTCCGGCTCCGGCAAGTCGACCCTGGTCAGCCAGGTCCTGGCCGAAGTCGTCGGGGCCAGGCTGCATCCGGAAGCCGGGGCGCCTGGGGACACCACTGCGGCCTCAGCTTTGGCCGAGCCTGATGCGGACGCCGCCGAGCCAACCGGGCCGCTCTCGGTGGGACCCGTGTCCGGACTGGATCAGCTCGACCGGCTGGTGAAGGTGGACCAGAAACCGATCGGCCGCACCCCGCGCTCCAACCTCGCCACCTACACGGGCCTCTTCGACGCGGTCCGCAAGGAATTCGCAGCCACCGATCAGGCCAAGGCGCTGGGCTTCGGCGCCGGCCGCTTTTCGTTCAACGTGGCAGGCGGCCGCTGCGAGACGTGCCAGGGCGAAGGATTCGTGGCCGTGGAACTGCTCTTCCTGCCCGGCAGCTACGGCCCGTGCCCTGAGTGCCAGGGCTCGCGCTACAACCCGGAAACCCTCGAAGTGACCTACCGCGGCAAGAACGTGGCAGAAGTGCTGGGCATGACGGTCAACGTCGCCGCGGAGTTCCTCGATGGGGTTCCGGCGGCAGCGCGCAGCCTGCAGACGCTGCGCGAGGTGGGCCTGGGCTACCTCCGCCTCGGCCAGCCGGCCACCGAACTCTCCGGCGGTGAAGCCCAGCGCATCAAGCTGGCCACCGAACTGCAGCGCGCCCAGCGCGGCCACTCGCTCTACCTGCTTGACGAGCCCACCACCGGCCTGCACCCGGCCGATGTCCAGCTCCTCATGGCCCAGCTCAACCGGCTCGTGGACGCGGGCAATACCGTGATCGTGGTGGAACACGAAATGGATGTTGTGGCTGCCGCGGACTGGGTGATCGACCTCGGCCCGGCCGGTGGTGACGCCGGCGGGGAGATCGTCGCCGTCGGAACGCCCGCCGCCGTCGCGCGTTCCAAAAACAGCCGGACAGCTCCATACCTGGCGGCGATGCTACGCAGCTGACGTCCGCGCGCTTGTTCGCGAGCATCCGAGAGGAGACTGGCAGGAGACAAGGTGTGGTGGAGAAATTATAACGCCAAAAATGGCGAAAATAACGTCTTGATAACGGACCGCTTCGGGCCTAATCTGATATGCATGCCCGGCAACCGGGCATGCATGCCCGGTGCTACCACCACCTGAACTGCCCGACCGGTAGACACCGCAATGACCTCTATTGTCGGGGGGCGGGCAGTGGCGCGTTAACGTCCGGGGACGGACCGAGCGCTGGTGGCCCTCAGGAGCATTTCCACCATGAAGAAATCCACCTTTGGCACTGCCGCGCGCCGCGGCGTCACCCTGGCGGCTGTTTCGATTGCCAGCGTCGCCCTGTCCGCAACCTCCGCCAACGCGGCTGCCCCGGCGCAGTCCCCAACCTCCGTCTGGGATTCACTTGCCCAGTGCGAAAGCAGCGGCAACTGGGGCATCAACACCGGAAACGGCTACGCGGGCGGACTCCAATTCAGCCCCAGTACGTGGGCGGCCTATGGCGGCACAGGGTCCGCGGCGAACGCCAGCCGTGAGCAGCAGATCGCCGTCGCTGAGAAAGTGCAAGCCAGTCAGGGTTGGGGCGCGTGGCCAGCCTGCGCCGCGAAGCTGGGCCTGAGCGGCACCGTGGCTCCCCAGAGCGCAACCACACCACGAAAGCCCACAGCAGCAAAACCCGCGGTACGTAAGCCCGCCGCGGTTTCCACCCCCGCCAAGGCGCCGGCCCGGCAGGCAGCCCCCAAGGCTGCGCCCCGCCACGCTGCACCCGTTGCACTGAGTGGCCGGACCTACACCGTCCGGAGCGGCGAAACCCTAAGCAAGATCGCCGACAAGCTCAACGTCGCCGGGGGTTGGCGCTCGCTGGCCGACGCGAACACAGCGACCATCAGTAACCCCCACCGGATATTCCCCGGCCAGGTGCTGCAGCTTCCAGGATAGGGCTATCAGTTACGGCACGGACCGTTACCTACCTGTTAAAGCACGACGCCGGAGCGTTTCCCGGAAGGGGACGCTCCGGCGTCGTGCTTGCGTGGGTGAGCCGGACTGCTTGGGTAAGCCGTCTTTCTTGGTGGCCCGTCTTGCTTGGTGGGCCGTGCTGCTTGGTGGACCGGACTGGCTCAGGCAGCCTGCGGGATTTCGCGGATAATCTGAACTTTCCACGCGGCGTCGTCGCTTGTGTCCAGTAGCGCCACAGTGCCCATGGCCAGATGGAGAGCCACCCGCTTCGCAGCGAGGAGTTCGAGGTAGAGGCTTTCATTCATCCGGGCAGGGGCGTCAATGACGTATTTCACGGCGTCCCTGACCTTGCGGTAGTTGGCGCTCTGCTCCCGGTGGAGGTGCAGTTCCAGCATGCGGCGCTGCTTGATCCGTGGTTCGTGGCGGTTCAGCCAGCACACTGCCGCGTGGACCGCTACGACCAGCGCCAGGGAGATGACATAGATCTCCCAGCCGCTTGAGAGCAGGAACAGGGGCAGGTTGGCGATCGCCACGGCAGCGATGAAGAGGCGGAGAGCCACCAGGCGCCGCATGGTCAGGGCAACGGAAGCCATTGCTGTCCGGAAGCCGTGCTGTTCCTTGCGGGCGGCAACCGGGTCTAGCGTAAATTCTTCCAGCACCACAATTCCATTAGCTTCGGGGCTGAGCATCTGCCCGTACTTGGGCGCCAACGGCGCCGGTGCGTCAATTACTGATGTCTGTGGCATGGGCGTGTCTTCCGGGGGCGACGGGAGTGGTTCATGTTATTTTAGCGGCTCGTCAGCATCGCTGTCTGCCCCGTTCCGACATGTGAGCACCCTCACCGGGACACCCCAGCAATTGGCGCATTTGGTCCGTGGCCTCAAACTGGAGAGATGCAGACTTTCCTCCCCTTCCCCGATTTCCAGCAGAGCGCCGCGGCTTTGGACCGCGTGCGGCTCGGCAAGCAGCGCGTTGAAGCGCTGCAGATCCTCCGGGCGCTGGTGATTCCCGAGTACGGCTGGCAGTCGCACCCGGCGGTCCGGATGTGGATGGGATACGTTCCCGCGCTGACGATGTACGGCCTGGCCATGGTTGATGAGTGGACGGCCCGCGGCGGCGAGGACACCACACGCGGCAAAATCACGGAGTTCGCCCCCCAGGCTGCCCACCCTGACTATGCCGCCAAGATCCCGATGCCTCCGTGGCTGGGCAATGCTGATTTCCACCTTAGCCACCGGTCGCGGCTGATTGCCAAGGATCCCCGGTTCTACACTGAGGTGTTCCCCGGCACGGACCCGGACCTGGAGTACGTCTGGCCCGAACCGAAGCACGAGCTGCTGCCGGAGGACCCCGCCGGGGACCGCATGTGGGTCCTGCGCCTGCCACTCGCCGGGACCGAGCCCGAGCAGCTCAAGACTGTCAGCCTGCCGCCGGTGGGACGCGGCAAGGCTGCCGCCGATGACGACTACCAGTTCGTCTACGCCGAATCAGGCTCACGCCGTCCGGGAAAGGTTCGCAAGCTGCCCCCGAAGCAGCTCGTCAAGAAGCCAACCCGCAAGCGCCAGCATCAGGAAGAGGCGTTCACCACCCTTCCGGGCAACTCCGTGGTCGCCATTCCGGTCGATGACGGCCGCTCCTTCGCCATCGGCAAGGTCCTGGGACGCCCGATCACAGTCGACGGCCAGTTCGCCCGCAATTTCCAGGTGGACGAGATCGTGGACCGCTCAGTCTTTGATTACCCCGCACTGTTGCAGGACCCCCGGGCGTTCTTCCCGATTCCGGCACGGTAGCCTGCCCGACGCCGGTCCACTCACGGGTCCGGCGGCAGTCGTCCAGTGTCGGGCGGCCCGGCGTCGAGCGTAAAGGCGTCGAGCTTCCCGTGGATGACCAGCCCACTGGATTATTCGCTCCAGCCTGTCCGGCGGGCTTCCTGAAGGCTGGCAGACTGGCCCTATGACTGTACTTTTGGCCGGTTGCGGCGATTTGGGCACCGAGGCCGGGTTACGTTTCGCGGCAGCTGGCCACCGCGTCGTGGGCTGGCGCCGCTCGCCGGAGAAACTGCCGCCCGCCATCGAGGGCGTCGCCGCTGACCTGAGCGCACGCGAACTGCCGCCGATCCCGGCCGACACTACCGCCGTCGTCGTAGCAATTGCCGCGGACTCCCCCACGGAAGATGCCTATCGGGCCGCCTACGTTGACGGGCTGTCAAACGTGCTGGACGCGGTCCTGGCGTCCAGGGCCGGCATCCGCAGAATCCTATTTGTCTCCTCCACCGCCGTCTACGGAGATGCCGACGGCGGCTGGATTGATGAACGCACCACGCCGGAACCGGGCGGTTTCTCGGGCCGCATCATCCGGGAGGCAGAGGAACTCCTCTACGGTCG
>JBKPJW010000582.1:0-4047 GCA_046730875.1 Actinomycetota bacterium
AGTCCCAGCCGCGGCGGGGGTCGCCCCAGGACAGGTGGGAACCCAGGACGGTGTTGCGGCCGGTGGGGCGCAGCTTCGTGTCCTTGCAGTCGACGTGGTAGATCCGGTCCTTGAAGTCCCAGATGAAGGCGACGGGGTCGATGCCCTGCCACATCATGTGGGAGGGGTCCCAGTTCAGGCCGAACGCGGGCCGGTGGCCGATCGCTTCGAGGGTCCGGACGGTGGTCCAGTAGTCGTAGGCGATCTCGGAGGGGTGGACCTCGTGGGCGAAGCGGACCCCTTGTTCGTCGAAGACGTCCAGGATGGGGTTCCAGCGGTCGGCGAAGTCCTGGTAGCCGGCGTCGATGACCTTTTCCGGGACCGGCGGGAACATCGCCACGTACTGCCAGATGGAGGAGCCGGTGAACCCGACGACGGTGTCCACGCCGAGTGCCTTGGCGAGCCGGGCGGTGTGCTTCATTTCCTCGGCCGCCCGCTGGCGGACGCCTTCGGGGTCGCCGTCGCCCCAGACCCTGGATCCGACGATCGCTTCGTGGCGGAAATCGATCGGGTCATCGCACACGGCCTGGCCCTTGAGGTGGTTGGAGATCGCCCAGACCTTCAGGTTGTACTTTTCCAGCACGGCGAGCTTGGACTCGACGTAGCCGGGCTCGTCCCAGCGCCAGGCGTCCAGGTGGTCACCGGACACGGCGATTTCCAGGCCGTCGTAGCCCCAGCCCGAGGCGAGCTTGGCGACTTCCTCGAACGGCAGGTCGGCCCACTGGCCGGTGAACAGGGTGTAAGGGCGGGACATGTCAGGCTCCTTCGGTAATCGTCTGGGTGGTCCGGACGGACGGGGTGAGCTGGATGAGGCGGCTTTGGGCCGCGGCGCTTTCTTCCACGGCGGTGAGGATGCGCTGGACGGCCAGGCCGTCATCGAACGACGGCGACGGCGGGGCTCCGCCGTCCACCGCCACAAGGAAGTCACGGATTTCGTGGGTGAACGTGTGTTCCCAGCCGATGACATGGCCCTGCGGCCACCACGCCTCCAGGTAGGGGTGCTCGGGTTCGTTGACGAGGATACGGCGGAAGCCCTGCTCGCGGACCGGCACGGTGGCGTCGAGGAAACCGAGTTCATTCAGGGCCTCCAGATCGAACAGGAGAGAACCCTGGTCGCCGTAGATCTCCAGCTTGAGCGAGTTCTTCTGCCCGGTGGCCACCCGCGAGACCTCCACGGAGGCGATGGCCCCGGAGGCGAGGGTCAGCGTTGCCCAGGCGGCGTCGTCGACCGTCACCTCTTCCGGGCCCTTGGGCCCGGGCCGGCTGGACGTGAACGTGTGCAGCCGGCCGGAGACGGCGGTGACTTGGTCGCAGAGCAGGAACAGCACCTGGTCGATCGCGTGCGAGGCGATATCACCCAGCGCCCCGGAACCGGCGGTTTCCTTGTTCAGCCGCCAGGTCATGGGCGACTCCGGATCCACCAGCCAGTCCTGCAGGTACGCGGCACGCACCTGCCGGACCGTGCCCACCCGGCCCTCCGCAATCAGCTCCTTCGCCAGAGCCAAGGCCGGTACGCGGCGGTAGTTGAAGCCGACCATCGACTGGACCCCGCGCTCACGTGCCGAGCGGGCAGCATCGGCCATGGCCTCGGCCTCGGCGAGGGTGTTCGCGAGCGGCTTCTCGACCAGGACATGCTTGCCGGCCTCGAGCGCCGCGATGGCGATCTCGGCGTGCATCCAGCCCGGCGCGCAGATATCGACAATGTGGATGTCGTCGCGCTCCAGAACGGAGCGCCAGTCCGTGGCGGTCTCGGCCCAGCCGTACCTTGCGGCGGCCTCGGCAACCCCGGCAGCATCCCGACCAACAAGGACCTTCTGCTCGAACGCCGGGACGTCGAAAAAGCTGGTCACGTTGCGCCAGGCATTCGAGTGGGCCTTGCCCATGAACGCGTACCCGATCATGGCCACACCCAGGGTGCCGGAGCCAAGGGTGGTTTCGTGGGAGTTCATTTTGCGGGTTCCTAGAGTGTGGAAGCGGTGGGGTCCCAGTCCTCGGGGAGGGCTGCGGATGTTGGGGCGGAGCTTTCCACCTCGATGAAGGTGCCGGAATCGATCGACTCGGAGATCGAGACCATGCTGTCCAGGACGTGGTAGGCGAGGTCGCCGGTGGCGCGGTGGGGGACGCCGGCGCGGATGGAGCGTGCCATATCCAGCACACCCATGCCGCGGCCCTGGCTGGGGCCGGTGGCCGGAATGACCGTCCAGTCCTCGTCGCCGGCGCGCCAAAGCCTGATGTCGCCGTCGAAATAGTTCGGATCCGGCAGCGAAATGGTGGCCTCGGTTCCGGTGATTTCCACGAAACCCATCCGCTGCCGCGGGGATTCGAAGCTGAAGACGCTGTGCGAGGATGCGCCGGACTCGAACTGCGCCATGGCGGAGACGTGCGTGGGGACCTCCACCGTGAATTCCTCCCCGGCCTTGGGCCCGGAACCGATGACGCGGACCGCCTTGGCCTTCGAACCGGTGGCGGCCACGCGGCGCACGGAGCCGAAAGTCTGCACCAGGGCGGTGAGGTAGTACGGGCCCATGTCGAACAGGGGACCGGCGCCGTACTGGAACAGGAAGGCGGGGTTGGGGTGCCAGGCCTCGGGCCCGGGGGTCTGGAATGTGGTCATGGCGGTCAGCGGGGTGCCGATGTCACCACGCTCGATCAGCCGCCGCGCGGTCTGCAACCCGGCGCCCAGGAACGTGTCCGGGGCGCAGCCGAGCCGTCGCCCGGCGGCGTCGGCCGTTTTCAGCAGGCCGAGGCCGGAACTGCGGTCCAGCGAGAACGGCTTCTCCGTCCAGACGTGCTTGCCGGCATTAACGGCCGCCGTGGCCACCTCCACGTGCGCCGCCGGGATGGTCAGGTTCACGATGATCTCGACGTCGGGGTGGTTCAGGGCAGCGTCCACGCCGCCGGACTCGGCGATCCCGTATTCCTTGGCGCGTGCCGCGGCGGCGTCCTCGAAGAGGTCGGCGATGACGTGGACCTTGAGGTCGGGGAAGACCGTCAGGTTGTCCAGGTACTGCTTGCTGATGTTGCCGGCGCCAATGACCGCGACGCCCACGGGGCCGCGGCCGGGTTCCTGATTCTGTGCGACGCTCATGCGTTCACGCCCTGGGCGCCGGGGGCACCGCTCTGCAGGTAGTCGAGGCTCTGCGCGATGCCGTCGAAGATGTCGCCGGAGTAGTCGTCGAATTCCACGACGCCGACTTCGAGGGACTGCGCCGCGTTGATGACATCCCACACGGCGATCTTGCCCTGGCCGGCCGGCTGCTGCGCCTTGGTGTCCGTGGAGACGGGGCCGTCCTTGATGTGGATGAACTTGACCCTGTCGCCCAGGCGCTGCAGCAGCTGCACCGGGTCCTCGCCTCCGACGGCTGCCCAGTAGGTGTCCACTTCCAGGACGAGTTCCGGGTCGAGGAGCCCGGCGAAGTACTCCAGGGCGGTCTGGCCCTCGATGCTGGACTCCAGCTCCCAGGCGTGGTTGTGGTAGCCGACCCGGATGCCGTACCCGGCGCCCTTCTTCGCCGCGGCGTTGAGCTTCGCTGCGGTGGCCTGGATGTCCTCGGCGGACTGCCAGTGCTCGGCCGGGAGGTAGGGATCGATCACCGTGCTGATGCCCAGTTCCTTGGCCGCGGAGAAGATCTCATCCTGGTCCTGGCTGAGCAATGGGGCGTGGCCGGACGGGGCGGTCAGGCCGTTTTCCTTCAGGGCCGCGCCGAGCTCAGCGGCCGTTGCCACGAAGTTGTAGGGCTCAACCTGGGTGAAGCCGAGCTCGGCGACCTTTTTGATGGTGCCGGGCAGGTCTTCCTGCAGGGCGTTACGGAGGGTGTACAGCTGGATTGAGTAAGACATTTTGGTTCCTTTGCGGGGATCTATTTTAGAAAGACGGTGGAGGTCTGGCTAGCGGCCGGCGAGGGATCCGCCGATGCCGCCGACGCTGAAGTACTTGTTCAGGGTGGCGAAGACAACGATGGGCGGGAGCATCATGACCACGGCCAGGGCCATGACGGAGGTCCAGTC
>JBKPJW010000583.1:0-28898 GCA_046730875.1 Actinomycetota bacterium
CGCAGCGGTTCGAGGTCGGCCTGCGCGGCGAGGGCGTCCTTGAGGCGCTGCTCGATCCGGGCGAGCTCCTCCGCGGCCACGGCGGCGGAGACCTGTTCCCAGGACCGGCGATCCTCGGCCACCCGGCGCAGGGCCTCAAGCTGCCGGGTCATGCCCTGGTGCGACTCTTCCCGGCTCTGCGCCAGTTCGGCGGCCTTGGCCAGCTCCTGCTGCAGGTCCTCGACCTGGGCCGCCACGAGTTCCAGCTTGGCGGCGTTGTCGAACCCGAGGACGTAGTCCTGGCGGGACGTGAAACGGTCGTCCTTTTCCACCGTGTGCCGGTTTCGCTTGACCACGCCGCCCAGGCTCAGGCCCTTGTCCAGGCCGGCGAGCTCGTCCGGGTCTTCCACGCACGGGTAGGCGAAGTCGACCGCAATCCGTTCGCGGAGCCAGGAGCTGGCCTCCGCAAGCGCGTTGGCGTGAGGGCCGGCGGCCAGTCCGGCATCGGTGAGGAAACAGAGCTTGGTCAGCAGGTCACCGTCAGCTACGTCCTCCACGGCCAGCGCGCCGCCGGACAGGGGCCGCGAGACGTCCACCGCGCGCAGCGCCCCGCGCACGGAATGGTCATTGAGGTACCGGGTCACGGCCGCAAAGTGCTCTCCCGGCACCAGCAGGGTGGTGGCGAGGCTGCGCAGCGCGCGCTCAGCGGCCGGCCGCCACTGCTCCTGGCCTTCCGCGAGGTCGATCAGTTCGCCACCGAAGGGCATGTGCTCTTCCGGGACCCCGGTGGCCGCCGCGATAGCGCTGCGGTTTTCAATGCTCGACGGCGGCAGCAGAGACTTGCGCGTCTTCAGCGATACCAGTTCCTGCTGAGCGGTGGCCAGCTCGCGCTTCCTGGCTGCGTGGCCGTCAAACGCCTCGAACCGCAGCTCCTTGAGCGCCTCGGAATCGTGCTGAAGTTCGGCGGACCGTGCCGTGGCGTGCTCGTGGGCCTGGTCCCAGCCGGCCGCCGACCACTGAAGTTCCAGCCCGGCGTCGGAGAGCGCCTTGCGGGTCGATTCCTCCACTTCCTGCCGAAGTTTGAGTCCCACCCTGGCGTTGTCCAGGGACTGCTCGATCGCGGAAATCGCGTTGCCGCCCTGGTTGTTGTACTCCCCTTCCAGCTGCCGTAGCTCCTTGGCCAAGCCGTCGCGGACCGCGCGTTCGGCGGCGAGGTCACTGGCTTTCGCCTGGGCGAGCTCCTTCACTCGGGCCAAGGTTTTCTCGTGGACGGTGACAGCGAGCTGCTGTTTGAAGGCCTCGAATTCCTCACCGGTTAGGTCCCGGAGTCGGTTCGCGTCCAGCAGGGCCTGCGCGTACTCCTTGTTTAGTCCGGGGACGGGAGCCAGCTGGTCGCGCTGCTGCCGGACGTCCTCGAGGCGCTGGCGGATGGACATGAGGTTGCTGAATTCCTCGACGACGTCGTCGGCGGCGGCCAGTGTGGCGGGAGCATCGAGGACCTGGTCGCGGAAGAAGGTGTTGACGCTGCCGCCGAGGCCCTTGCCGGCCTGGATGACGCGCAGCAGCGGCAGGGCCTGGTCCGAGTTGATCCCCAGGAGGCGGCGGAAGCGTTCGGCGAAGGCCTTGTGGACATCGAAGGTCTGGGCGTCCGGGAAGATCGCGTCCAGCGCGGACTTGGTGAAGCGTTTGTCCGCGATGCCCTCGATCGCCGCGAGATCCAGCGGTTTGTTGTCGATCACGTAGTACCGGCCGACACTGGACTCCGTGCCGTTCTTGGGCAGGTCGAACAGCGCTGACACCGTCACTCGGGTGCCGGCAGCGTTGTCGAACGTCAGGGCGACGGCGGACCAGGTGGCTCCCGGGCGCTGGAAAGCACTTGCCGAGCCCTCCCCGACCGCCTTGTCGCCCACTTTGCCGCGCATGTAAGTGAACGTGGTGCGCTTGTCCTCGACAGCGCCGCCGGCTCGTTGCGCAGCAGCTTCGTTGGAGCGCGGGCGGGCGTCGAAGACCCGGAGCATGGCGTCGAACAGCGTGGACTTTCCGACGCCCGAATTGCCGGTCAACAGAGTGCCGTTGCGGTCCACGTGCATTGTGTGGGCGCCATGGAACGTGCCCCAGTTGACCACCTGGACGAGGGCGAGCCGCATCTGGCCCGGGTTCGTGAGCTCGCCCATGGGCAGCATGGTTGCGATGCTCACTTGGCCGCCTCACCTTCCGTGTGGTCACCTATCGCGGCGCCACCGGACACATGCTCTGCATGCTCGCTCGTTCCTCGCTTAGACGCATGCTGCCGCATGTCCCCGGCGTCGTCGTCCTGGTCTTCCTCGGTGTTCGCAGGGGTGTCGGCGTCGAGCTCCAGCAGCGGTTCGGTTCCTGTTGGATCCGTGTTGGCTGCTATCAGGGCTTCGATTTGGGCCGGGATGTCGCCGATGTTTTCGAACGGGAGGGCCAGCGGGAGGGCGTTCGAGATGGTGTAGACCTCGTCCAGGCCCGTGGTGAGGAGGAGTTGACGGGCCAGGAGCTTGGTGATGGCGCGGTTGACTACGTCGGAGTCGCGCAGGGCGTCCTGCTGGCCGGACGGCTGATAGTGGGCGACAAGTTCGGCGATTTCCTCGCGCGTGATCGTGGGGTCCGTCTGGGCCGTGACGTGGCGGTCCAAGAGCAGGCGCAACCGGAGCAGGACGATGGTTTCTACCCTGCTCAGGGCGCGCTGCTGGCGCAGGATGCTGGAACGGGTGCTTCCACCGATCGCGTCCGGATCCACGGGACGCAGGACGGCGACCTTGCGCTCGTGATCCAGCTGCAGCGTGAGGAACAGTTCGGAGAGGCGGCTGCGCAGGATCAGCTGGTTGTCCAGGAGCGTGGTCCAGAGTTTTTCGTCGCGGCCCCCGTCGATGTACGGGCCCTTGAGAAGCTTCACCAGCGCCTGCCGGACTTTCATCGGCAGCACGCCGGTGTCGCCCGGGAAGAGGGCCGCGCCGTCCACGAACGTATCCCGGGGCGTGACGGTGAAGGGGTCGCTACGAACGTGGGCACCCTGGTTGTCCGCGGACGCGGACTGCTCGTCCGACGTCGTCATCTCTTCAGTCATCTTCAATCCTTCGTGAGCGTTACGACAGGCAGGTATGCGGTGCGGGTGGTGCCGTCGATTTGTTCAAATTCGATGGGGCCCCACGCCTCGCGGTCGAAGCCGGCGCCGTCGTGGAGGGTCTGTGAGAGCAAGGCGCGGATGGAGTTGATGTGCTGTTCCCCGGCCGGGAGCTGCGCCCAGGCCTCGGCAAGGGTTGAGGACCCGGCGAGCGCGGCGCGGATGGCTGCCGGTTTGGCCTTGGCGGTCCGGGGCGAACGGCTGCGGTCCGAATCTGAAAACGCAATGGGGTCGGCCAGCTTTGGCGGCGCCGCGAACTCGTCCGGGTCGAAGAGCTTGACCATGGCCAGGGACTCGAAGCCGGCGCTGAACAACACCGGACCGCGGACCAGACCGGGCCGTTCGCGTTCGTAGGGCAGGGTGCGGATCGCCTGTTCGGCCTCCCGCAGGATCTTGCGCAGCCGGACCGACTGGCGGAAGTCGTCGCTTTGGACGTACGTGTTCAGGCTCTCGCTGAGCTTGCCGTAGATCCTCTGGATCTGGCTGTGCTGGGTGCGGAGTTCGGCCACGAGGTTCTTGAGGGTCTCACGTTCATCGTGGCTGAGGTCATCCGCGAACTGCCGGCTCAGGACTTCGCCGATCGCGGAGCGGAACCTCAGCTGCTGCTGCGGGTCCTCCAGGAACGCGGTGAAGGAGCGGAAGGTGCGGCCTTCGGGGCTCTGCCGGAGCCGCTTGTCGGCCTCGAGCACCTGCGCCATGGTGGCACCCTTGCTGAGGGACTCTTCGATGATCTGGTTGCGCAGCTCCCCGACGAGTTCCTCGATCCGGTCGCGCATCTTCTTGTAGTCCGCGGGCAGGCTCGCGGCCAGGTCCAGGATGTTACCGGCGGCCTCCACGGCCTCGTCGTCGTCGAGCAGCCCGTCGAAGTCCCCGGAGCTGATGTCCTCCATCAGCTGCCGGCGTTCGTCGATCTCCTCTTCGAGGGATTCAAGCCGTGCGCTCTGGTCCGGGTTGGTCTCGTTGGCCAGCTTCTCGACGTCGCCGAGCAGGGTGCCGAGCCGGGAACCGTTCAGCGTGGACCGTTCGCTTGAGAGGCTGTCCAGGAAGGCCAGGACGCGGGCAGCAGGCTCGGTGACTTCGTAGACGATCTGACCGGACTGGTTCCGGCGGGTCAGGAAGTTCTTACGGGTCCATTCGTCCGCATATTTTTTTCCTGAGGGCGCGCCGTTGGCCGGGCCGCTCTGCTGCTCTCCCGTGCCGGGGGCCTGGCGGCGGAGCTGCTCAAGGAAGGCGTCGACGTCGGCGTGGAACTCTTCCAGCGGAAGCTGGGCACGGGTGCGCGTGAAGGAGGCCTGCAGCACGGCGATCACCCACGGCGCCGAGCGGGTCAGCGCCCAGGCAGGTCCTTTGGTAAGCAGTTCGAGGTCCCGGAGCCGGGCGCTGATGACGTCGGCTGATGACACGGCGGAGCGGGACACGCACTCTCCTTCGGCTGCCAGAGGATGGTTAGGGGCGGGTTGCGGGGCAGCGGATTCGAAAAACTGCCAGCTACAAGGTTAACGCAGGGCACCGGAAGCATTTCATCGTTGCCTGCTCCCCCCGGCCGGAGCACACTGGAATGACCAGCTCTTTAGGAGACGATCATGCGGAAGAGAACGATGTGGATCACGGGGGCGGCCTCTGCAGCGGTGCTTCTCGGGGGAGCGTCGATCGCCGTTGGGGCCACCCAGCAGGCCAGGGATCTCCAGTCCGGGGGCCTGCGTGCCCTGACTGCCAGCATTGGAAACCTTGAGCTCGACGACGATTTCAACGGACCGGCGCTCACCGACGCCGACCGCGCCAGGGCATCAAGCGCCGCGCTGGCTCAGGTAGGGCAGGGCAGTGTCACCGAAGTGGAGCGCCAAGACGACGGCACATCCGGCTACGAGGTCGAAGTTCGCCTCAGCGACGGGTCCCAGGTTGAAGTCTCCATCGGAGCGGACTTCCAGGTCATGGGCCAGAGCGCCCCGGAGCTCGACGACGACTGATGGCGACTGATACAGGTGGCGTTCAGGGCCACCGGCAAGCGGTGCGGCACCGAAAAAACGGTGAGTCTGCCGCAACCGCTCTGTGACCTACGCCCCGGTAGCGTTTCGATCCCGTATCAAGAGGCCCCGAACCTCCACAGGGCCCTAGTTGAGTACGTCTCCGGCACCCTACGCTCGGGCTAGTGATTCAACCGAGCCAATTCATCCGAGCAATGGTGCAGGGGGAAGAATGCAGTTCGACCTAAGCGCAGTGGAAACCGGCACGATGGTGGTGATCGGGACCCTCGTGTTCGCCATGGTGATCGTCCTCTTCATGATGGTGTCCGCTTTCACGGCCATGGTCCTGGTGGGCGTGGGCCGGCTGGCCTGGTATCTCGTGGCCGGTGCGGTGACGGGGCTGGTGCACGGCATCAACTTCGGTTGGGATCGGCTGGTCCACCACGCCTCAGCCATAGAGTTGCCCGGCGACTTCCAGGTCGACTTCGGCACGGACTTCCGCCCCGATAATGAGGGGCACTCAGCCCCTAGTACAGGCACTTACCCGCGAGTAGTATTGCGGGACAGCTGAAGGGTCCTCCACCCGCGGCGGATCCAGGGCTCGAGCCGGCCATCCGGTTAGAGGAGATGCCCAGTGGACTCCGCCATTGAAGACCCCGCCACCGCACCCGACACTCCAACAGCAGGAACTCCCGCGCCGGACGCTCCCATGCCGGAGTCCGCCGGGGCGCCGGACCGCATCGGCCCCGACGCTACCGCGGCCGACGCGCGGGCCGTTGCCGAAGCCGCCCGCGAGACCAGTTGGACCCGGCCCAGCTTCGCGAAGGGCCTGTACCTTGGCAGCTTCGATCTGAGCCTGATTCACCCGTGGCCGGAGGCCCCCGCTGACGACGTCGAACGCGGCGACGCGTTCTTGGCCCGGCTGGCCGACCTCTGCCGAACCATGTCCGGACGCGCCATCGAACGCGAGGACCGCGTCCCGGACGAATACCTCAAGGGGCTGGCCGGCCTCGGCGCCTTCGGAATGAAGATACCCCGCGAATACGGCGGGCTGGGCCTCACGCATGTGTACTACGGCCGCGCATTGGCCCTGCTTGGCTCGGTGCACCCAAGCCTTGGCGCCCTGCTGTCGGCACACCAGTCGATCGGAGTCCCGGAGCCGGTCAAGGTCTTCGGCACGCCGGCCCAAAAGCAGGAGTACCTGCCCCGCTGCGCCGCCGGGGCAATCACCGCGTTCCTGCTGACCGAGCCCGACGTCGGCAGCGACCCCGCCCGGATGGGCAGCACTGCCGTCCTCTCTGAGGACGGCGGCTCGTACGTCCTGGACGGCGTCAAGCTGTGGACCACGAACGGCGTCATCGCCGAACTCGTCGTGGTCATGGCACTCGTGCCGCCGCACACCGATGCGGACGGGGCCACCCACGGAGGCGGCATCAGTGCTTTCGTGGTGGAAATGGACTCCCCGGGCATCACCGTGGAAAACCGCAATACCTTCATGGGACTCCGCGGGATCGAAAACGGCGTGACCCGGTTCCATCAGGTCAGGGTCCCGGCGGCCAACCGGCTGGGCCGCGAGGGCCAGGGCCTGAAGATTGCCCTCACGACCCTGAACACCGGCCGGCTCTCGATCCCGGCGGTGTGCGTTGCCTCGGGCCGGTGGAGCCTGAAGATCGCCCGGGAATGGTCCAACGCCCGCACTCAATGGGGCCGGCCGATCGGCCAGCATGAGGCCGTTGGCAAGAAGATCGCCTTCATCGCTGCCAGCGCCTTCGCCCTGGATGCCGTGTTTGAACTCTGCGCGGAAATGGCCGATGCCGGGCAGAAGGACATCCGGATCGAGGCCGCCCTGGCCAAGCTGTGGTCCACGGAGATCAGCTGCCTGATAGCTGACGAGCTCGTTCAAATCCGCGGTGGCCGGGGTTTTGAGACGGCGGACTCGCTCGAAGCCCGTGGTGAGCGCGCCGTTGCCGCTGAACAGCAGCTCCGCGATTTGAGGATCAATCGGATCTTCGAGGGGTCCTCGGAAATCATGAAGCTGCTGATCGCCCGCGAAGCCGTGGATGCGCACCTGGCGGCCGCTGGCGACCTCGCCTCGGAGGACGCCCGCCTCTCGGACAAGGCGAGGGCCGCCGTCGGCGCCTCCGGCTTCTATGCGAAGTGGCTGCCCAAACTTGTGGCCGGCGCCGGCATGGACCCGCGGTCCTACAGCGATTTCGGCCGGCTCGCCAAGCAGCTGCGCTACGTGGAGCGCACTTCCCGGCGGCTGGCGCGGCAGACCTTCTACGGGATGGGCCGCTGGCAGGCGAGGCTTGAGCACAAGCAAGCGTTCCTGGGCAGGATCGTGGACATCGGTGCGGAGCTGTTTGCGATGGCGGCCTGCTGCTCGCGGGCCGAGATGTTGTTGCGAACGCAGCCGGAACGCGGTGCTTCCGCGTACGAACTCGCCGAGGCCTACTGCGAACAGGCCCGTGTTCGGGTGGACGAATATTTCGACCGGCTGTGGCGGAACACCGACGACGCCGACCACGTCCTGGCCCGCAAGACCCTGGCCGGCGACTTCGCCTGGCTGGAGGCCGGGGTCCTTGATCAGTCAGAAGGGACCGGCCCCTGGATCGCGGACGCTAGCCAGCGCGCCTCGGCACGGGAAGACCTGCACCGCAAGTACCGCTGACCCGCCCCCGGGAGAAGACGCCGGGGAGGACGCCCGAGGCACGCCGAGATAAATAATAAGCATCCTTGCTAACTGGAATCCGCCGTGGTTAGGTTGGCGGAGGTCGGGCATCCCCGCGCCCGGTCACCGGCGAAAGTGAACAACCCTCATGAGCAGCTCCGCAGGCAACGACGACAAAACGCCCAGCCACACCAGGCCAATGACGGCAGTCCACTACGACGCAGCTACCCGCGACACAGTTGTCGAGGAGGTCCCCACCCGCCAAACGGTCGTGGCGCGCGAAAAGGAACAGTTCGGCGGCATCAAAGTCGGCTCGGCGTTCTTCGGCTGGCTGGCCGCCACCGGCACCGCGGTATTGCTCACCGCGCTGGTAGCCGCCGGCGGCACCGCCGTCGGGCTGGCCACCAACACCGATGTCAATGACGCCGTAAATGAGGCCTCCAACAACCAGACGGTCGGGCTGGCCGGCATCATCGTGCTGCTGGTGATCCTGCTGGTTTCCTATTATTGCGGGGGCTATGTGGCCGGGCGGATGGCCCGCTTCAATGGTATTAGGCAGGGCTTCATGGTCTGGGTCTGGGCGCTGATCGCCGCGATCGTGGTCGCCGTGCTGGGCATGGTTGCCGGGCAGCGCTTCAACATCCTGGCGAGCCTGAACAGCTTCCCGCGCATCCCGGTCAACGAGGGCGAATTGAACACCATGAGCATCGTCGCGGCGATCGTCGTGGCCTTGGTGGCGCTGGTGGGTGCGGTGCTGGGCGGCCTCGCCGGCATGCGGTTCCACCGCAAGGTGGACCGGGCCGGCTTCACCCCGGCCGAAACGGCTGACGAGCACCAGGTCGCGGGCTCCTCAGCCTCCCACTAACCCGGACAGTCAGCCGGCCGGACGGTCAGCGGGATTCGACGCCGT
The DNA here is from genome assembly GCA_046730875.1 of Actinomycetota bacterium. Lineage (GTDB taxonomy): Bacteria > Actinomycetota > Actinomycetes > Actinomycetales > Micrococcaceae > Arthrobacter. Next base: position 8,673 of record JBKPJW010000583.1, read on the forward strand.
CGACGTAGTACCAGCGCCGGTCCACCCGCACAAAGCGGCTCGTTTCGCGTTGCACTGCGCGTTCGCCGTCGAGCCGGTAGTGAGCCGCGAATTCCACCACGCCTTCACTGTCCAGCGGGCCTCCCCGGCTGGTCGAAAGGATGTCCAGACGGCGCCACTGCATGCCGTCATCCAGGTCAACGTCTGCGGGCCGTGTGTCCGGATGCCAGGTCCGCAGCAGGTATGCCGCGTCCCGGACCACGAACGCGCTGTACCGGGAGCGCATGAGCTGCTCCGCCGTCGGCGCCTCGGCGTCGCCGCGATGGTACCGGCCGCAGCAGTCCGCATACTGCTCGCCGGAAAGGCACGGGCAGTTTCCCTCGTACGGTGCTGCGGCGTGCGTCACAAGGTGTCCTTCCGGCGGGCCGGACGACGCCGGCGGAGCTGCCTTTGACTATAGACGCCGGGTCCACCACGCGGTGCCCCGCTCGCCGATAACGGCTTTGACACATCTTCGCCGCGACCGCGCGGGGCGGCGCGGGCCCGGCGAAAAGTACGTATTGTTAAGAGGTGCTCCTGCCCGCCGCCTGATTGCGGGAAGGAGCACGCTGCAGCGGGCCGGCCAGGAGAGGTGACATGGAAGATCCAACAACCATTGCGCTGAACCTCACTTTTTTCGGAACCCTCGGCGTGGCCTTCCTCATGTTCCTCGGACTCTTCATGGTCTTCGCCGCCACCCTGGTGCTCGCCGGGGTCGGCCGGCTGGCGGCCGTCGTTGTCCTGGCCGTCGCCGGAGTCCTTGGCGTGGGCCCGGAGGCCCGGGACCGGCCGGCGCGGACCGCGAACCCCGCCAATACCGGGAAGCCCGCGCGCCGCGGCCGCAAGGCAGGCAAAAAGGAGCCCGAGCTTTCCCCGGAATGGGCGGCCGCCGTGGCTCGGGCAGATGCCCGCGCCGCCGCCCGCGCCAAGGCTGAGGCTGGCCCGGCTGTGCGGGTCTCCGTGCGCGACCTGCCGGACCCCAAGGCACCGGCAGGGGACATCAAGGAAGTCGCCGCCCTCGTGGAGTCGGCCATGGACACCAGCGGAACACTCGGCGCCGTGCCGAGGGCGTTCAAGAAGCCACCCCTGCCAGTAGCAAAATCCGTGCTGGACACCGGTTCGCTCGTGTCGCTGCACGGCAGTCTTCCGGCCGGGAAGGCCAAGCAGAAGGTCCAGGAGCGCAAAGCCGGCTGAGCCCTTACTCCGGGCAGGCAAGTCGACTACGTTGGAACCCATGGAATTCAGATACCTCGGCAACAGCGGCTTCAAGATTTCAGAAATCACGTTCGGCAACTGGCTGACTCACGGCTCCCAGGTGGAGAACGATGTCGCCACCCAGTGTGTCCGGGCCGCGCTCGACGCCGGTATCAGCACCTTCGACACGGCGGATGTCTACGCCAACACCGCGGCGGAGACGGTCCTGGGCGCGGCCCTGAAGGACGAGCGCCGGGAGTCCCTCGAAGTCTTCACCAAGGTATTCGGCCCCACCGGACCCAAAGGCCACAACGACCTGGGCTTGTCCCGCAAACACATCATGGAATCCATCAACGGCTCCCTGAAGCGGCTGCAGACCGACTATGTGGACCTCTACCAGGCCCACCGCTACGACTTCGAGACGCCGCTGGAAGAGACCATGCAGGCGTTTGCGGACATTGTGCGTCAGGGCAAGGCCCTATACATCGGGGTCAGCGAGTGGACGGCCAACCAGATCCGCGACGGCCATACTCTCGCCAAGGAGCTGGGCTTCCAGCTGATCTCCAACCAGCCGCAGTATTCCATGCTGTGGAGGGTGATCGAGGCGGAGGTGATTCCGACGTCGGAAGAGCTGGGCCTCTCCCAGATCGTCTGGTCCCCCATGGCGCAGGGCGTGCTGAGCGGCAAGTACCACCCCGGCAAGCCGGCGCCCGAAGGCAGCCGCGCCACGGACACCAAGGGCGGGTCGCGGATGATCGAGCGCTGGATGTCCAATGAGGTCCTCACGGGTGTCCAGCAGCTCAAGCCGATCGCGGAAGAGGCCGGGCTGACCATGGCCCAGCTCAGCATCGCCTGGGTGCTGCAGAACCAGAACGTGGCCTCGGCCATCATGGGCGCCTCCCGGCCTGAGCAGATCGAGAAAAACGTGGCAGCCGCGGGCGTGAAACTGGATCCCGTGATTATGGACAAGATCGACGCCGTCATCGGTCCGCTGGCCGAACGCGACCCCGCGCAGACCAAGTCGCCCGCCTCCCGCGAGGCCTAAGCCCATGCCCAACATGCCTGAACTGGCCGTCACCGGATCCACCGGCAACCTGGGCGGCCTGGTGGCCAGGCTCCTGGCCGGGACCGGCAGCCAACAACGCCTCCTGGTGCGGGACGCTGCCCGGGCACCTGAGCTGGAAGGTGCCGTCCCCGTCGTGACCACCTACGACGATCCCGATAGGACGACGGCTGCGCTGGACGGGGCGAAAACGCTCTTCATGGTCTCTGCAGCCGAGGCCGAGGACCGGCTGCAGCAGCACCACGCCTTCGTTGATGCGGCGGCCGCGGCCGGCGTCCAGCACATCGTGTACACCTCATTCTTCGGGGCGGCGCCTGACTGCACCTTCACCCTGGGGCGGGACCACTTCGCAACGGAAGAGCGGATCAAGGCCTCAGGCATGGACTACACGTTCCTGCGGAACAACTTCTACCTGGACTTCCTGCCCCTGCTGGCCGGGGAAGACGGCGTTATCCGTGGCCCCGCGGGCAATGGCGTGATGGCGGCAGTCGCTCGGGCGGATGTTGCCCGCTCGGCCGTCACCGTACTGCGGGACCCGGCGCTCCATGTAGGGCGGACATACGATCTGACAGGCCCGGAGGACATCTCCCTGGCCCGCGGCGCGGAACTCCTGACCGCCGGAACCGGCAGGGCCATCACCTTCCACAATGAGACCCTGGAGGAGGCCTACGCTTCCCGCGCCTCCTACGGCGCGCCGCCGTGGCAGGTGGACGCCTGGGTGAGCACCTACACGGCCATCGCAGCCGGCGAACTGGCCGGCCCGACGTCCGCCGTGCATGAGCTGACGGGACGCGAACCGCTCGGCCTGGCGGAATTCCTGGCGGAGGCGCACCGGCTTTAGCGGCCGTGCCGGCTTCCCGGCAACACCGGACCGAACCAGTATTGACGGCCCCGGGGCTGCGGCGTAGACCTGATTCCAGGTGGCACCGGCAAGAATTGGGCCGGTGCGGAGAAGAATCGCAGCGCGCCATGCCAAAGCAAATGTCCCGACACTCCACTTTTCTCAAGAGCCCGCGCCGGCAGGCGGGGAAACCCAGGCCTCATCCTGACGAGCCGAGCCACGGCCCGCTGACAGCGAATGAGCTCCAGCTGGCCGTGCGGAACCATTCCCTGCCGCTCGAGGCCCTGCGGCTCGACACCACACCGGCCGGGCTGCACTATGTGCTCACCCACTTCGATATCCCGTTTATCGACATCGAGCACTGGCACCTGCAGATCGGCGGCGCCGTGGAGCGGGCCTTCGAACTGAGCCTGCGGGCGTTGCGCCGGGCGCCGAGCATCACCCTCCCGGTCACCTTGGAGTGCGCCGGCAACGGCCGGTCCCTTCTGCGGCCCCGACCGCTGAGCCAGCCCTGGATTCTGGAGGGGGTGGGCACGGCTGTGTGGACCGGCGTCCCGCTCGCCTACCTGCTGACCCAGGCAGGCGTGGAGGACGACGCCGTGGAGGTGCTCTTCACCGGGTCGGACAGCGGCAGCCAGGGCGGAGTCGCCCAGGCATATGCCCGGAGCCTGCCGATCAACGAGGCCCTGCGGCCCGACGTCGTACTGGCCTACGGGATGAACGGTGCAGACCTGCCGCCGCAGCACGGCTATCCGCTCCGGCTGGTGGTGCCCGGCTGGTACGGTATGGCGAGCGTGAAATGGCTGACCTCGATCAAGGTGCTGACCAAGCCCTACGACGGCTTCCAGCAGGCCGTGGCCTACCGCTATCAGCAGGATGCCGAGGATCCCGGCACCCCCGTCACCTGGATCAACGTGCGGTCCCTGATGGTTCCGCCGGGCGTCCCGGACTTCTTCACCCGGAGCCGGATCCTGCCCCCGGGACCGGTGATGCTGACGGGCCGGGCGTGGTCCGGTCACGGCGCCGTGCAGCGCGTCGACGTCGGAATCGACGGCAAGTGGGCCCCGGCCCATCTGGAACACCCGGCCGCGCCCTTCGCGTGGTGCGCGTGGTCAATGCCATGGGTGGCCGATCCCGGCGAACACGAGCTTTCGTGCCGTGCCAGCGATGCCAGCGGGGCCGTACAGCCGCTGGACCAGGCGTGGAACTACCAGGGCATGGGCAACAACGTGGTGCAGCGGATCAAGGTCAGCGTGGAGTAGCAGGGCTCACGGGCGTGCTCCTGCCGGCTGCGTCGCACCGGCGAGGTGCGGACCGAACACGCTGAAGATCATCGCCAAGGACGTGGCGCCCGGGTCCGGCGTACCCACGCTCTTTTCGGCCAGGGGACGCGCCCGCCCCTTCAGCGGGCGCAGCGCCGCCGTGGCCTGCGCCGCGGACGCGGCTTCCCCCGCCGCTTCCGCCCAGCCTGCATCCGGCCCGACCCCTTCGGCGGCCAGCCGGCGGAAAGTCTCGGTAAACATGGTTACTAGTGGATGTGGCTTCCGCCGTTGATGTCGATGGTGGTGCCCGTGAGGTAGGCGGATTCCTCGGAGGACAGGAACGTGATGACCGCGGCGATTTCCTCGGTGCTGGCGTTGCGGCCCAGCGGAATGCCGGCGTTGATGGCAGCTTCCTGTTCCTCGGTGCTGCCCACGCGGATGTTCGTGTCCACGGCGCCCGGCGTGATGGCGTTGACTGTCACGCCCGTGGCGCCGATTTCGCGGGCCAGCGCCTTGGTGAAGCCAAGGATGGCGGCCTTCGCGGCGGAGTAGGGAACCTTGCCGAAGACGCCGCCGCCGCGCTGGGCGGAAACGGAGGACATGTTGACGATCCGGCCCCAGCCGCTGGCAATCATGTCCGGCAGGAAGGCTTTCGTGACCAGGTAGGTGCCGGTGGAGTTCACGGCCATGACCTTGTTCCAGAGATCCAGGGTGGTCTCCAGGAACGGCACGGGTGAGGTGATGCCTGCGATGTTGGCCAGGGCGCCCACGGCCGGAAGCGTGCCGGAGCTGACCTCGGCCGCCACCGCCTTGTAGGCGGCGTTGACGGAGTCCTCGTTGGCGACGTCGATCTCGTGGCCGAAGGCCGGGACGTTGAATTCGTTGCCGATTTCAGCTGCGACCTTGGCGGACTTCTCGCCGTCGAGGTCCAGGATCACGATGCCCCAGCCCTGGCTGGCGTAGCGGCGTGCGGTGGTGATGCCGATGCCCCGGTCCGAGGTTGCCCCGGTGAGGACGGCGGTGCGCTGGATGGTGGTGGTCATGATGCTCCTTGATTGGGTGGTGTTTTGATGGATTCGATTGCTCCGCAAGTGCCGTTTTGACCTTTCAATACGGCCGTTACGGAGCAATCGATGGGTCAGATGAGGTCTGAGATGAAGCTGGCGGCCTTGGCGGCGGCGGCGGGGCGTTCCTCATGGGTGACGTCCCGGGTCTCCAGCTCCAGAGAGAAGTGGCCGGCGTAGCCTGCGGCCGCGAGAGCGCCCAGGCCGGCGGCGAAATCGGCGTGGCCGTTGCCGATGCTGAGGTTGATGTTGCCCGGCACTGCGTCGCGCAGGTGGACGTGGGTGATCCGGCCGCGATGGCGGTCGAGGTATTCCAGCGGGTCCTCGCCGGCGGCCACGATATGGCTGAAGTCCATGACGATCCCGACGCCGGAGCCGTCCAGCCGCCGGGCGAGCAGTTCCGCGCGCTCCAGGTTCCAGCAGAAACGCAGGAAGTGCAGGGACTCGGTCCAGAGTTCGACGCCGAACTCGTCGGCCCGCCGCCTGGCGGCGACAAGCTGCGCGGCAACGGTGTCCAGGTCCTCGTCGAGGCCGCGGACCGGATCGTGGCCGAGGGCGCCGCAAGGCAGGACAAGCGCCTTGGCGCCGGTGCCGGCCACCAAGGTGAGGAGGGCGTCGAGGTGCCGGTTCCGGGCCGACTGCGCGTCGGCGTCGAGCACGGCGTTCAGGTCCCCGATGTCCCCGTTGACCGACCGGACCCGCAGGCCCGAGGCCACGACGTCGGCCGTCACGGCGGCAACGGCCGCGGCGTCGAGGTCGTAGGGAACGTGGTCGCACACTCCGGGGAGGGCGCCGAGGTCTATTTCCTGGAAGCCGAGGTCCGTGATGGTGCGCAGCGCCGTGGGCAGGTCCTGGTGGCGGAAGCTGATGGACGAGCAGCCGAGTCGGGAATTGAACATCGTCGTTGATCCTCTGGTAGCGCCCTGGGGCGATGGTGATATGGACCACACTACAAAATTCGACTGTCAACAGTCAACCTTTGAAGTTGACTGTTGACATTGGCTATGGCGCGGGTCACACTGGCATATCATCTGTTAACAGTCGACAGTGTTGGCGCTGAAAGCGTCGGCAGCTATCTTCGAAAGGGATTGACATGAGCAACGAAGCTCTGAAAATGCGCGGCCATGTGCACGGCACCAAGGAGGCGAAGCGGGTCGCCATCGGCTCCGGCGTCGGCGCGGTGATCGAAACCTATGACTTCATTGGTTTCGGCACGGCCGCGGCCTTGTACTTTGGCACGGCATTCTTCCCCACCGGCGATCCGGTGACAGGAACCCTGGCCGCCTTCGCCACGCTCGGCGTCGGGTTTGCGGCCCGCCCGATCGGCGGCATCATCGGCGGCCACCTGGGCGACAAGGTGGGCCGCAAGCCGGTCCTCGTGGCCTCCCTGATCCTGATGGGTGTTGCCACGTTCCTGATCGGGCTGCTGCCCACGTACAGCCAGGTCGGCCTGCTGGCTCCCGCGCTGCTCGTGTTCGTCCGCATTGTCCAGGGCCTGGCCTTCGGCGCGGAATGGGGCGGCGCCATCCTCATGAGCTATGAGCACGCCCCCTGGAAGTCCAAGGGCAAGTACACCGGCATCGTGCAGGCCGGCTTCCCCGTGGGGCTGCTGCTGGCCAACCTCGTCTTCCTGGTCAGCGTGAACCTCGGCGGCGAGCTAGCGTGGCGCATTCCGTTCCTGGCCAGCATCGTGCTTGTGATCGTCGGCCTGATCATCCGATCCAAGGTCCCCGAGTCCCCGGTGTTTGATGAGGTCAAGGAGAGCGGCGCCATTGTGAAGTCGCCCATCGTCGAGGTCATCAAGACCGACTGGCGCAACATCGTCAAGGGCATCGGCCTCCGAATCGCCGAGACCGCCGGCTACGCCGTCTCGATCACCTACATGATTTCCTACCTGCACACCCAGCAGCTGGCGGACAAGAGCCAAACCCTCGTGGCCCTCTGCATCGCCTCAGCGATCGGCATCTTCGCCACCCAGGCCTGGGCCCGGCTGACGGACAGGATCGGCCGCCGTCCCCTCTACATCTGGTCCTGCGCCTTCGCAGTGCTGTTCGCTGTACCGATGTTCCTGCTGGTCAACACCGGCATGTTCATCTTCATCATCGCCACCCTCGTGATCTCCTACGCCGTCTGCCAGAACTCGCTCGCCGGCGCCCAGGGAGCCTGGTTCCCGGAGCTCTTCCAGGCCAAGACCCGCTCCTCCGGCGCCTCGCTGGCCTACCAGATCTCGGCCATGGTCTCCGGCTTCACCCCCTTCGTCACCACCCTCCTGTTCGTTTCCCTGGGCTGGATGGGCCCGGCCCTGCTCTTCGGCACGTACGCCGCCATCGGACTGTGGGCCGCGATCGCCACCCGTGAAACCTGGGGCAAGCGCGAACGCCAGCTCGCGGACGAGGCCACCAAAAACACGCCGCAGACGGTGAACGTCTGATGGCCGCCACAGAAGAGGCTCAAATGACTGACACCCAGGAAGCTATGACTACGACCGCCACCGAACGCGTTGCTAATGTTTCGGCCGCGGCGTACCGGATCCGGCACCACGCACTGAACATGGGCGAGGTCCAGGGCCAGGGCTATGTAGGCCAGGCCCTCGGCGCGGCGGACATGCTCGCCGCGGTCTACGCCGACCAGCTCCGGTTCCGCGCCGAGGACCCGCACTGGGAAGCCCGCGACCGGTTCCTGCTCTCCACCGGCCACTACGCGATCGGCCACTACGCCGCCCTCGCCGAAGCCGGAATCATCCCGGTCCAGGAACTGGAAACCTACGGCTCGGACAACTCCCGGCTGCCCATGTCCGGGATGTCCACCTACACCCCCGGCATGGAGATCTCCGGCGGCTCCCTCGGCCACGGCCTCTCCATCGCGGTCGGCGCCGCCCTGGGCCTTCGCTACCAGGGGTCACAGTCCCGGGTCTACAACTTCCTCTCCGACGGCGAACTCGACGAAGGCTCCACGTGGGAGGCCGCGATGGGCGCCCACCACCACCAGCTGGGCAACCTCACCGCCATGGTGGACATCAACGCCCTGCAGGCCGACGGCAAGACCGATACCGTGCTGCGCACAGAACCCGTCACCGAGAAATGGGAAGCTTTCGGCTGGTACACCCAGCGGGTGGACGGGAACGACGTCGGCGCGCTGCTGGCCGCGTTCGACAACGCAGCCGCCCAGGCCGCCACCGTCGGACGCCCTTCCGTGATCCTGTGCGACACCAAGGTGGGCCGCGGCGTTCCGCTGCTGGAAGAACGCGAAAAAGCGCACTTCATGCGCATCGAGGAACACGAATGGCAGACCTGCCGCGAGCAACTGACCGCAGGATACGAAGGAAAGGCAAACCGATGAGCACCGCCACCGATTTGAAGGGCACTGGCCCGAAGCTGAAGACCTCGGCCATGATCGCCTCCTTCGCGGATCCGGGCCAGAAGACCTCGTCCGCGCCGTTCGGGCACGCCCTGGTGAAGGCCGCGCAGGAGAACGACAAGATCGTCGGACTGACCGCGGACCTGGGCAAGTACACGGACATGCACATCTTCGCCCAGGCCTTCCCGGAACGCTTCTTCCAGATGGGCATGGCCGAACAGCTGCTCTTCGGCGCCGCCGCCGGCCTGGCCGAGACCGGCCTGGTCCCGTTCGCATCCACGTACTCGGTGTTCGCCGCCCGGCGCGCCTACGACTTCCTCTGCCTGGACGCCGCCGAGCCGAACCTCAACGTCAACATCGTCGGCGGGCTCCCCGGGCTGACCACCGGGTACGGCCCCAGCCACCAGGCGACCGAGGACATGGCGATTTTCCGCGGCATGCCCAACCTGACCATCGTGGACCCCTGCGACTCGATCGACATCGAACAGGCGGTCCCCCAGCTGGCGGCCAGCGAAGGGCCCACCTACCTGCGCCTGCTCCGCGGCAACGTCCCCACCGTGCTGGACGAGTACGACTACACCTTCGAGCTCGGCAAGGCGAAGGTCCTGCGCGGCGGGAACGACGTCGTCTTCATCTCCAGCGGGCTGATGACCATGCGGGCGCTGCAGGCAGCCAAGGCGCTGGCGGCACACAACGTCGATGTCGCCGTCGTCCACGCCCCCACCATCAAGCCGTTCGACGCCGCCACGGTACTCGCCGAGCTGAACACCGACCGCCTGGCGGTCACGCTGGAGAACCACAGCGTGGTGGGCGGCCTGTTCGAAACCGTCGCCTCCGCCGTCGTCACCGCCGGACTCGGCAAGAAGGTGGTACCGGTGGCACTGCCGGACGAGTTCCTCGACGCCGGCGCCCTGCCCACCCTGCACGAAAAGTACGGGCTGTCCGTCCAGCGGATCGTCGCCAAGGTCCTCGCCGAGCTCGGCTGAGACCGCCGCGCGGGGCCGCCAGCAGACGGTTCCGCGCGAGTGCCGTACCATCACAGTTAACACATCAAATGTAAACAGTTGACCACTGACATTGAGGAAAAATCATGGCCGGAGTAACAGCCCCGCTGTTCGGACTGGAAAAGAAGAGCCTCCGCGAGCAGGCGCTCTCCGCCCTGCGCACGGCCATTACTAGCGGCGAACTGGAGCCCGGGCGGCACCTGGTGGAGACCGAACTTTCCGACATGCTCCAGATCAGCCGCGGAACACTGCGTGAGGCCCTGCGCCAGTTGGAACAGGAAGGGCTGCTTACGGCTGGACCGCGCGGCCGGCTGTCCGTGCGGCACCTGGACGGCAAGGAAATCCGGGACATCTTCGCCGTCCGGGCGGCCCTCGAATCGCTCGCGGTCCGGACGCTGTGTGAATTGCCGGACCGGGCCTTGGTGATCTCGTCCCTGCGCTCGGCCGTCGATGCCATGGCCGCGGCCGCGGAGTCAAGCCTTCAGGAACGGATTGAATCCGATCTCGAGTTCCACCGGACGCTGTGCCGGCTCACCGGCAATGAGACCCTGCTGCACTCCTGGGAGTCGCTCGAGGGCTCTATCCGGATGTCCATCATGTTTGCCGGGATCGACCGGGCCGTCAAGAACATGAGCGTGGACCGGCACCACGACATCGTCGCCGCAATCGAGACCGGCGACGCGGCACTGGCCCGCACAACCGTCCTCGAACATATGGATGTCGCCGCTGCGAACCTGGTGGCCTAGCCCGCATCAGTAGTCCACGATCGCGCCGGCCGAGATATTGACCGTCGCGTCAGTGATGGCCGCCGCCTTGTCCGAGACGATAAACGAGGCCACGTTGCCAACGTCCGCCAGCGTGGCCGTGCGGTTCAAGTGCGCAGCCCTGGCAATCTCCACCACGATCTCGTCCCTGCCTTCGGCCTGCCACGGGATGGTTTCGATAATGCCGCCAGTGACCATGGTGACCACCCGGATACCGTACTTGCCCAACTCAAGGGCCCACTGCCGGCGCAGTCCCTCCATCGCGTCGAGCGCCACCTTGAACCCGCCCAGGCCGGCGACCGTCTGCGGACCCGAACCACCGAACATGAGCACGACGCCGGAGCGTTGCTTGACCATGTAGGAGGCCGCCGCTCGGGTGGTGAGAAAGTGGGTGCGCGAAGCCAAGGTGACAGGCCGGGTGAAATCATCCACATCTATTGCCATGAGCGGCTGCTGGATGTCGCCGAACGAGATCACGTTGAAAGAGATGTCAATCTTCTTGCTCTTCTTGGCCACCCGGCTTACGAAGGCATCGACCTGTTCTTCGTCCAGGGCGTCGACGACGGCCGTCTCCGCTACGCCGCCGGCCTCGCGGATCTCACGGGCCACCTTCTCCAGCCGCGATTCTGTCCTCCCGGCGATGTGGACCGTGGCACCCTCGGCCGCGAAAGCCCTCGCCACCGCCCCGCCGACCGCCCCGCCGCCGCCGTAGATCAGGGCGGTCTTGCCGTCCAGCAAGCCGTTCTCCGTAATCCCGTTATTCAGCATGGTTGCCTGCCTAGTGCCGCGGACTGGGTGAATTCCCTCAACTATGTTCTTGCGCAGGGCCGCTGGCAAGAGGAGGGGCGGCAAAAGGACCGGCGCAGGGCGGACCCTCGCGGCATGATGCCGACCGGATCCGGAGCGGCGCCGGGACCCGGCCAGGCGTCCCCCCAATGCACACTCCTGGCCGAACCACGACGTGCCGGGCGGGCTAATGCCTCCCCAGCACACGAAGAATTGGACACGTCCAATTCTCGCCCTGAGCGTACCCGGAACGGATTAGACATGTCCAATCTGTTACACTCGCAGGCGAACTGACGTCATGTGACAAAACGCGTCTGATGACTTTATCTGAGGAAAGAAGCCTCCTGTGAGCAGCGACCAGCCCACCTCCGCGCCGGGTCTAGCCCTCGCCCGCAAACTGAACATCCTCCTGGACACGGCCGAAGCCGAGGGCCGGAAAGTCGCGTTCAACGATGTCCGGGACGCGATGTCGGAGGCGGGGACTCCGCTTTCACGCGCCAGATGGCACTACATGCGATCGGGCACGGGGCCGGCCGTCAAGAAAGTCGAGCTTTTGCAGAATCTGGCCAGGTTCTTCGGCGTAAGCGAGAACTACCTGATCGACGGCGATGAAGTACTCCCGGCCCGGGTGGAGGCGCAGCTTGAATTGCTCGCCTCCCTGCGCGCCAACAAGGTGCGCGACTTTGCGGCCCGCCAACTCGACGGCCTCTCGCCGGAAACCCTGCTCCAGATCCGGGACCTGATCGACGAACAGCTCTCCCGCGGGGAGCCGGACCAGCCCTGACATCCTGAGTCCCTAACTGCGCTTTGACCTGCACTGATAGGATTCTTGCGAGGTCTGGCCGTCAGGAAGTGGCGTGTCCACGCTGCCGCTATTTCAACAGCCAAGGACTCGTTACATGGATTACGACGCCGCCCGGTCGCGGGCACGGGAAGCAGAGGCCGGCCTCCGCCTCAGCGAGCCGGTCTCGCTGGCTTCAATCCAGGCGCACCTTGAACGGCAGCGAGGCCGCAAGATCGTCATCAGGCCGATCGAAGGGGCAACCGATAAGGTCTGCGGGCTGTGGTTCGGCCTGGACTACATGGACCTGATCCTGCACGCCCGGGCTGCCTCCGAAGTCCATCGGCAGCAGATTGTCCTCCACGAGTTCGCCCACATGGTCCTGCGCCACGAGCTGGACACCGTGTCCGCCGAATACGCCGGCACATTCTTCCCGGACCTGGATCCGGAGCGCGTGGTCAAGGCGCTCAAGCGGACGGATTTCCTCGATGAGCTCGAGGTCACTGCCGAGCTCCTGGCCGACCGCCTCGCCGCACGCATCCGCAACTCCCAGGACCGCGCTGGCGGCCAGCCGGGGAATTTCAGCTCGGTCTTCGGATGATGGAGCTTGTGACGGCCGCGGTCCTCCTGGTTCTCGCCGCGGCCCGCATCCCGGCTGTGGTTCGGAATGGCCGGGACACCGTGTTCCTTGCTGCGTTGTTCGCTGCCGTCGCTTCGGTGCTGATGTCTCCAGGCGTATATTCCGTGCTCGACCGCCTCCTGGGCGGCACTAATATCGTCAAGTTGGCCCTGAACTCCTCCATGATCGTCGGGCTCTGGTATTTGCGGCGCGCAGTCCTCGAGGCGATCACGCGGGCCGACACGCGGCGGGCCCTGATCCGCACGCTGCCGCTGGCAGCCACCCTGATTCTGCAGCTGCTGTTCTTCGCCCTGACCGGCCCCACCACGTCCACGCCCGACAGCTGGGCCACCTACCACCAGCGGCTGCCGGCCGCCTTGTTCTCCGCCATGCTCGTCACGTTCGTAGGGTGGGTCTGTTGCGGGGTCGCGGCCGCGTGCTTCCGTTACATCCCGCGGATGCGCCGTTCCTTCAAGCTGGGGTTCACCATGGTCGGCATCGGCTGTCTTGTCGGCATGCTCGTAGTGGTCAGGTTCACGATCGGGCTGCTCTCGGTCCCGGTCCCGGCGCTGCTGGCCGTCCCTGTTCCCTCCGACGCCGTGGTGCGCCTTTTGGAAATGGTCACTATCGTCCTGGTCGGGGCGGGCCTGACGGTGCCCGCTCTGGCAGGCCGGACCGAACGCAAACGGCAGGGCCGCTGGGAGGCCGACACCCTCGCCGGCGTCGAACCCATCAGGGACCGGGTCCTGCAGAACGTGGGCACGCAACGCCTCCTCGAACGTGACCCCTCCGCACCGGCCCGGGAACGGCTCCACCGGATGATCGTCGAGGTTTGGGACGCTGAGCTAGCGTCCGGCGGGACCCTGACTTCGCAAGAGCGTTCGTTCCTCCTTGCAGCTGAAAAGCAGCTCGACCTGAACCGGCTCCCGTGAAACTGCTCATCGGTGACATCCGGTCCTGCTTCACGCACCGGCCCCGGCGCACAGCTCCCGCCGGCACACGCCTCAACGCGGTACTGAACTAGTTTCCGGGTGGCCGTCCGCCCGCCGGCCCCGACGGGACCTCGCCTGCGGGTCCGGCGGTAGGTTCGGGAGTAGGTGCGACAGCGGGTCTGCCGGCGGTTTCGCCGCTAGGTGCGGCAGCCGTTCCAGGGACATGACCGACGGCGGGTCCCCCGGCTGGGCCGGCGTAGGCCGGCACAGGGGCGTCGCCCGGATCCACGGGACCCATGTCGAGGCGGAAGGGCGGATATTCGTCCCGCATGAGGGCGACGTACGCGATCACGCGGTAGATCCAGCGGTTCAGACCGAGCAGGAGGTCGAAGAGCCCCTGCCGGTAGTGACCTGTAAACAACAGGATCACCCCGGCAATGAAGACCATCAGACCCAGGAGGGAGATGCCCACTCCTTCCTGTCCCCATTGGTCGTCCCCGAAGTTCCAGGTCCTCACAGTCCCCGTCAACAGCCCCACAATGAGCAGGTGCGGAATGGCCAGCAGCCAGGATTTCACTAGAATCAGGCCGCGAGACAGCCGTTCGGGATAGTCGACGTCGAAGTCCGCCGGGTAATCGGTGCGGGCCAGGGTAAACGGGGGGTAGATGTCCGTACCGATCGCGCTGAAGGCGTAGAAGGCCACGCGCCAGTTCCAGCGGATTACACCGACATTGAAGTTGAACAGCGAGCGCGGGTAGCGCCCCGTAAAGAGGATCGCGAACCAGGCCACGATCGTGACCACACCGAAGGCGAACCACAGGATGAACAGGACGATCAGGTGCGGGATGGCCAGGAACCACTTCACGAGCCACAGCCAGCGCGACAGCTTCGGATCGAGGTGACCGCTGAGGTGCACGGGATACACGTAGGGTTCGCCCGGCGGCACGGGATAGGGAGTTCCCGGCGCGGCAGCATAAGCCGCCACAGCACCCGGCGGGGCACCGATGTTCTGCTGGACATACTGCCCGGGCTGGGGCGGCCCGTAGCCTGGCGGGACGCGGCCGCCTTGTTCCCCCGGTCCGGTTCCTGGACCGGCTCCTGGACCGGTTCCGCGGCCGAGTCCTATGGCGCCCAGCACTACCAGCGGGACTCCGATCATCAGCATCACGAGGCCGCCGATCAGCAGTCCGATGAAGACGGGCCACAGTAGATCGGAACGGGCGCCTGCCTGGAGATTCACTGACACCGGATCGCTGGCGTCGGCATTCATGACCACTACGGCCCAGGCGCCGGGGCGCACGTCCCAGGTGAGTTCCTGCAGTCCAGGGCCTGTCGCGGTGGCCGCCCAGAAGTTCTGCTGCACCGGATTGGACGGGGAATTGGCGCCCGCTACTTCACGGTACAAGGCGCGGAAGGGGTCGAATCTCACGTCGACGATCTCTGTGTGCCGGACTCCGGCCAGGTACGCCGCGACATCGTCCCGCGGGGCAATCCCGATGAAGATTTGTTTCCCGGGTTCGGTGCTGGAGCCCCGGAGCAGCAGGCTGCCCGGCAGATGCGCCGGGCCGCCGTCGGGCAGGCCGCCTCTACTCATGATGTCCAGCCGTGGGGTGGTCAGTGCGTAGGAATCGCCTGAAAACTGCTCCGACGGCGTAACGAAGTACCTGCCGTCACGCTGCTGGTAGTTGGCCCATCCCGTGACCCCGGCCCCCGCCAGCAGCCCCAGGCCGACCATCGCGCACAGCGCGCCGATCACCAGCATGACTATCCGGCCTGCTTTCATGGCCGCCGTCCTTTCAGATGGGCCGTGTGCCTCGCCCGGTTGGGCGGGACTTCCGAAGGCCGGGCGGCCCGGGCCGCTACCGCCCGAGCGAGGTCAGCGGGATCGTCGTCCAATGGCGATGGTGTCGGTCGCGATGATGTCGGCACCGGCGGCGCGAAGGGCGCGGGTGATTTTCCTCGCGACGTCGCCGCGGACGAAGTTACACCGCCGCCGGTTCAAACCGGCTGCTTTGACCCCCGTGAGCCGGCCGGGTCCGAGTCCAGAATCGTAGATCAGGAAGGCTTTCACGCTGTAATCACCACTTTTAGTGCCTTCGTCTCTGCAGCGCGGGCGAACGTGTCGTAGGCCTCCATGAATTCGTCAAAGACGAAGTGGTGGGTGGCGAAACTGTCCGCGGGGATCTTTTGCTGTGCCACGAGCTTGAGCAGCATGGGGGTGGTGTTGGTATTTACGAGGCCCATGCTGATGTTGATGTTCCGGATCCAGAGGTCTTCGACGTGCAGTTCCACCGGCTTGCCGTGCACGCCCACGTTGGCCACATTGCCCCCGGGCCTCACAATGTCGGTACACATGGTGAAGGTCGCGGGGATGCCGACGGCCTCAATCGCCACGTCCACGCCCTGCCCGTCGGTCAGGAGCATCACCTGTTCCTTCCAGTCGGCGTCGCTGGAGAGGACCACATCGGTGGCGCCGAATTCGCGGGACTTCTCGAGCCGGTTTGCGTCGAGGTCGACGGCGATGATCATCGCCGCGCCGTAGAGGCCGGCGGTGGAAATGGCAGCGAGCCCGACCGGGCCGGCGCCGACTACGGCGACCGTGTCGCCCGGCTTGACCCGGCCGTACTGGACGCCGATCTCAAAGCCGGTCGGAAGGATGTCGGACAGCATGACGGCCTGTTGGTCGCTGACGCCTTCGGGGAGCAGGTGCAGGGAGTTCTCGGCGTAAGGGACGCGGACGAATTCGGCCTGTGTGCCGTCGATCAGATGCCCGAAGACCCAGCCGATGCCGGAGGCACCCTCCTCGCCCATGCAGTGGGAGTACAGGCCGGCCTTGCAGTTGACGCAGTGCCCGCAGGACTTGATGCAGGAGATGATGACGCGGTCCCCGACCTTGAGGCTGGTCACGGAAGAACCGATCTCGGTGATGGTGCCGACCCCTTCATGGCCCAGAATACGGCCCCTGGCCACGGTGGGGACATCGCCCTTGAGGATGTGCAGGTCGGTGCCGCAGATAGTGGTGGTGTCCACCTTGACGATCACATCGGTGGGGCCCTGAATTTTCGGATCGGGAACGTCGGTCCAGGACTTCTCCCCGGGCCCGCCATAGACGAGGGCTTTCATACATGCTCCTTGGCTTTGAGGATGACCAGCGGATCCACGAGGCGCAGACGGCATGGCGTCTCGGTGCCATCAATCCCCGAATACAGCAGCGAGGCGCGGGCACGCTCGCGGAGTTCCTCGATCGCGGCGGCCGAAACCCGGGCATGCGCAAGATCCAGCACGAGTTCGAACCCGGGGAGCTTGCTGGTGACGCGGCGGCAGACAACGTAAAGTGCGCGTACGTTCGCTACGGTCACGATGCCGTGCACCTCGATCCGCGCCGATTCAGCGTCGGCATCAAGCCGGATCAGGACTTTGAGTTTGGGGTCCCCCGAATGGTGGTGCGTGTGCATGTGGCCGTGGTCTCCTGCCTTTTCCTGATGAAGCCGGAAAGTGCAAAATGCCATTTCCTTCCCCAATTCGCGGCGAGACCCGTATTGCGCTCCACGAAGCGGTTCTTCTCCTATGTTGGCCCCCCTGGCCGCGGAGGAACCGCCCCACATTCAGCTTGGAGGGCATGCCTTGCGGCTGTAAGGGGCGAAAGTCCTTACAGTGCGTTCTGGAGTCCCGCGGCGTTGTCCGCCTAGCCTGTTCCTATGTCTGATCCGCCCGATCCCAACAGCACGCCAGACCTCGTGCTGTCATCCGTCCGTCAGCCCGGGGACAATATATGCTTCGACATTCATCTGCGTGCCGGTGCCGTGTCGGCGATCATCCCGTCACGCCAGTCCAGGAATGCTGTCCCCGCGCTAACCGGGATTGTGGACATGGGCGGCCGCTACATCATTCCGGGGCTGTGGGATGAGCATGTCCACATGACGCAGTGGGCGCTAGCCTCTAACCGCCTTGATCTCTCAGGTGCCGGGTCCGCGCGCGAGGCGTCCGCCGTCGTCGGGTCCCGCATCGACGTGGCCGGACGCTCTGTTGACGAAAGAGATTATCTGGCTCCGGGAGGGGTTCAGACGCTGGTGGGAGTCGGTTTCCGCGATGCCGTCTGGCCCGATCTGCCCAGCTTGGACCTTCTCGACGGCGTGACGCGCGGCCGGCCGACGGCGCTGATCAGCCACGACCTCCACTGTGTCTGGGTCAACTCCGCGGCGGCCCAGCGGTACGGAGTGCCCGTGGACGCGAGCGGGCTGCTCCGCGAAGGTCCGGCGTTTGCCCTGACCCGCGAGCTCGGCAAACTTCCGGATGCTGTCGTGGATCCGTGGGTGCAGCAGGCAGGGCAGGAAGCCGCAGCGCGGGGTGTGGTGGGGATCGTGGACTTCGAGATGACGTGGAACCGCGACGCCTGGTTGAGGCGGATCTCCGCCGGTTTCGCGGCTCTGCGCGTTGAAGCCGGTGTCTACCCCCAGGATCTGGACCGGGCCGTGGCCGAGGGGATGTGGACAGGATTGGAGGTGGCCGGCAGCACCGGGCTCCTGACCGTGGGCCCGCTGAAGGTGCTGATCGACGGTTCGCTCAATACCCGCACCGCGTACTGCGTTGACCCTTATCCGGACGGCGGCCACGGCCTGTTGACTGTGAGCGAACCGGAGTTGCTTGCCCTGCTGGTCCGGGCGCGGGAGGCGGGCTTTGTGCCGGCGGTCCACGCGATTGGCGACGCGGCGAACCGGGTCGCTTTGAATGCGTTTGACGCAGCGGGCATGGGCGGGGGGGTGGAGCATGCACAGTTTGTCCGGAGCGAGGATTTCGCCCGCTTCGGCCGGTTGGGCGTCACCGGCAGTGTCCAGCCGGCGCACGCCCTCGACGACCGGGACGCCGCCGAGGCGAACTGGCCCGGCCGTACGGGCCGGTCCTTCCCGCTTCGTTCCCTGCTGGCCGCAGGTGCGACGCTCGCCCTTGGTTCCGATGCGCCGGTAGCTCCGCTGGATCCATGGACCGCCATGTCTGTCGCCGCGACGAGGGCCCGCCAGGACGGCCGCGGGCCATGGCATGCCGAGCAGGCCCTCACCCGGCAAGAGGCGCTTGCGGCCTCAACCCGGGGGCGCGTGCGGCTCCGGGTCGGGGACCGTGCCGATATTGCCGTGCTCGACGCCGATCCGCTCACTGTTTCCGACGCGGAGTTTGCCGCGATGCCGGTTGCCGCCACGTTGGTGGCGGGGCGGTTCACGCACTCCGGCTTCTAGTTTCTACAATGTGCCGTTGACTGTTGCCCTTGCCTTATTTGCCATCGTCATACTCGCCGTGACTTACTTGCCCTTGACCCGCGCCTGGACCAGGTTGGCAAATGGCAGTCGGCCGTACTCCTCCACGAATGCGGCGTGGTACCCGGCTTCGGCCGCGTTGAGTTGCTCAACGGGGAGTTCTTTCCACGCGATGATCAGCGATTCGGCCTCCGCGAGCTGCCAGATGAGCCGGCCGTCCCAGTGGCCCGGCGGCTTGCCTTTGCCGAAGTCGACGAATTCCTGAACCTGCCGGCGCAGTCCGCGGTTGCCCTTGCTCCCGGCGCCCGCTTTTCCGATGTAGACGACGTCGGCGCCGTCGACCCATTCGGCGTCGAGAGCTTCCTTCTTCAGGGTGGGGTTCTTCTTCTTGAAGATGCCGGCCGTGCTCCTGGCCAGGAACTGCCGCTTAAAGCCCTCCGGCTGCAGGATTGCGAAGATCCCGGGCTTCTGCGGGATCCGGTTGATGTCAAGGTCCCCGAGCGGCCGGAAACCGGTGAACCCGTCCTGTTTCAGTGACTGTGTATTGATCGGCATGGGTTCCTTGGATCGGGGCAGGGTGCTCCAAGGAAGCTTACGGAAGAAGCTTGCCGAGGTCCGGGCTCAACCGCGCGTGAAGGTGCCCAGCCCGGTCTGATCGTAGAAGTCGAGCCTGACACTCGGAGCCTTGCCGCCCGCGCTCGGGGCTCCGGAACCCGGGGCGAAGATGGCGCCGGCGAGGCCGTTGCCGTTCTCCCCGATGGATTCAAAGCTGAAAGTATCGCCGTCGAAGTGCTTGAGAGGGAACTTTGTCGTTCTCCCGGCCGGGCCCAGCTCGAGGGACAGCACGCCGCTCTCCACCGTGACGTTGAGCGGGCCGTAGTAGGAATTCGCATAAGTGCCGATGTAGAAATCGTTGCCACGCGCCGGGTCGACCTTCGGCGGGGCCTGGGAGTAATCGACTTCTGGCTTCTCCGCCTCATCGATCTTCTGGAAGGCGCCCGCGGTGAATCCGAGCCAGTCCACCGTGGGCGATCCATTCTGGGCCGTGTCAAGGAACGCGGCGCAGATGGCCTCGGGAATGCCCTGCGGCCGGCCGTTCGTCAGGGCCACAATGCCCAACTGCTCGCCGGGGAGCAGGGAGACGGCGGTCGCGGCGCCAAGGTTGAAGGCTCCGGAGTGCCCGAGCATCAGCCGGGCGTGATCGTCGTAAGAGACGTTCCAGCCCAGGCCATAGAAGCGCGTGCGGGCCGCGGGTGTCGGGGGAAAACCGTTCACCGCGTGCGGAACGTGCG